>CAIXUF010000521.1 GCA_903922535.1 Candidatus Hydrogenedentota bacterium | reverse complement strand
GTTGCTGGGTGGCGTCCTCGCGATCTTCGTGGTCATTCATGTGCCGGTGTACCAGTGGTACTACACGTCACCCACCAAGGCAGGAACCGACCTCCGCGCCTTCAAGCAACAGATCGAGTCGCTCGGAGAGACGCGCTTGTTTGTCCTCGGCAACGGGTACAACATCCACCATCTGCAACACTACTGGCCGACCAATGCCGTGTATACGCCAGCGCCGTCATGGAACAGTGCGCAAGAATATGCGGCGTTGCGCGTGGCGGACTGGCTGGTGGCGGTTTGTGAAACCTATCCGAACGTCGTTCTCTACTTTAATCCAGCCGACGACGCCTCCGGCCAGGCGCAGCCGCACGTCAAACGCGCTTTCCGTCACTACTACCGCTGCACCGACCCGCCTCCCGCACGGCGCCTGTTCCTGGCCGGATTCAACATGATAGGCTGTGAAACCGACGCGAACGCAGGCATCGACTGCCGGTACACGACCCGGGACGAGTGGCTGGAGACGGCCCGCGTGATGAATCGCACCTTGCTGCTGTTTCCCGGCAACATGCCTCTGCTGACCACGGTGGATTCGTCGATGCACTACCGCTTGTGGCGAGTACTGCAATGCCCGGCCATGCTAACGATCATCAACCCCGCAACCACCAACCGGTCCGTCACGGTAAGTTGCCCGGTGGCACGCCTGTCCGCGCCGGCTGCGCTGGCGGTATTGCCCAACGGTGCGCCAGCGCAGTCGTACGACGTGCCGGCGAGCGCCACGGCAGTGTTTGAAGGCCGCACCGGCCAGTGGGTCACGCAAGCGCTCTCGATCAACGATATCGCCCAGATCGGCTGGCATATGCCCACACGATTCGATTCCCCGGCTGTCACACTCGCCCTCACGCTGCAACCGGGAACAAACCGAGTGACGCTGACCCCGCACGGCGCGCCTCTGCTGGTCGGTCCGCCGCCGCCGGACTTCACGCTGGCGGAACAGCGCTGACGGTCCGAACGCCCCGCGCTCCGTGTGCAGTTGTCGCCAGCGCATGCGCACGAATTTCGCGGCAAGGCCGCGCGGACGGAAAAACCGGGGAAATGGGGCCGACTGCACAGGCCATGGATCAACCCCGTTACCGCGCAATACAGGCCTGGTGAATATCCTCAAGAATGCGGCGCACGTCGTACGTAAGGGACCATCCGGGGTAATGCTTGCGGAACTTGGCGATGCTGCTGATCCACCAAATGTGATCGCCAACCCGGTTTTCCTCCACATATCGCACATTCATTCGGCGGCCAGAGATCGTCTCGCACATCGCAATCGCTTCCTGCACAGAGCAGTTGCTGAATCGGCTGCCACCCATGTTGTAGACCTCGCCTGGGCGGGGCTGGCTGTGAAACGCATCGAAAGCCCTCACCAGGTCGTGGCTGTGAATATTGTCGCGCACCTGCTTGCCCTTGTAGCCGTAGATCACATACTCGCGCCCGCTGACGGCGCACTTCATCAGATACGAGAGGAAACCATGCAGGCGCGTGCCGGAGTGACCGGGCCCTGTCAGGCAGCCGCCGCGAAACACGCCGGTGCGCATGCCGAAATAGCGGCCATATTCCTGCACCATCACGTCCGCCGCCACCTTCGAAGCGCCGAAGACACTGTGCTTGGTCTGGTCAATGGACATGTCCTCGGTAATTCCCCCGGCGGCATAGGGGTGTGACGGGTCGAGTTCCCAACGCGTCGCCTGTTCGATAAGCGGCAGACGATTGGGCGTATCGCCGTACACCTTGTTGGTCGACGTAAAAATAAAGGTGGCATCAGGGGCAAATTCGCGCGTAGCCTCCAGCGTCACGAGTGTGCCCAGCGCATTCACCTCGAAGTCGGTGCGCGGGTCGGATGCGGCCCAGTCATGCGACGGCTGGGCAGCCGTATGGACAACGAGTTCGATACTGGCGCCGCAGGAGCGAAAAATACCCCGAATAGCGTCCGCATCGCGGATGTCAGCCGCGTAGTGCGTGTACTGCGAGTAGCGGGCGCACAACGCCTCCACCTGCCAGTGTGTTGACGCCTCCACGCCGAAGAAACGGGAACGCATGTCGTTGTCGATTCCCACCACGGCTCGGCCCTGCGCAAGATAGTAGGCCGCTGTCTCGCCGCCGACCAACCCACCCGATCCTGTCACGACTATCATACCCCTACACTCCCCGGTGAGCGCCCGTACTGCCTGGCATGATCCGTTCGACCGGCCCAGTCACACAACATGGCAGTAATCATGCCAACCTGTGGCGATTCCGTCCAGTCGCCAATGAGCAACTTCTGACAATGATACCCGGTTTTGCGTGTGTCGTATCGTGTACTTAGCCGTTCCGGGGAAGCGACGGACGTGCGGCATCCCGGTGATAATCGCCACGACTGAGCCATTTCTCGATCAGCACGTACAGGACGATGAAGAGGTAGCGGCTGCCCATTTCCCGAATGCGCAGTTTGGATGTGCCGCTCTTGCGGTTGCGCCAGGAGATCGGCATCACATCAAAGCGGTAACCGCGCACAATCGCCTTCAGCGGCAATTCGACGGTCAGGTTGAAGTGTCGCGACAGCAGAGGCTGCAACCCATCGATCACCTCGCGGCGATAACCCTTGAACGCGTTGGTAACGTCGTTGAAACGCAGACCGAACGCCAAACAAATGAACGCGTTTGCGAGACGGTTGAGCAGCAGTTTGTGGATGGGGTAGTCAATCACACTCGACCCCCGCATGAACCGCGAGCCAAACACGCACTCGGCGCCGGCGCGAAGACGTTCGCAGTAGCGCCAGATATCGTCAGGCGAATCGGACAAATCGGCCATCACAATGCAAACGGCCATGCCGCGATAGCGCGCCAGTCCGCAACGCACGGCGAGGCCAAAGCCGTTGGGGGGCGGATTGTAAACATGCCACAGCCGCGGCATACGCGCCTCCAGTTGCTCCAGGCAGCGCGCGGTGCCGTCGGTGCTGCCATCATCGACCACGAGTATCTCGTAATCTTCAAACGACTCGGCGGCGAAGCGAGCAGTGATCGCCTCAATGGTGCCAACGATTGAACCCTCCTCGTTGTGCGCGGGGATGACGAGCGAAAGAAACGGCGCCGATGCTTGCATGCGAATCCTGTCCCGGGTTGGCGTCATGCGCCGAAGATGCGGCGCGCCAACGCGTCGTGCTCGTGGAGCCAACGGTAGATATCGGCCAGTACCGTGTCAACGCCACGGCGCGGATGCCAGCCAAAGGTTGGTTCGGTCGCGCCATTGTCGGTAATGAACCATGCCAAGTCGGCCG
>CAIXUF010000520.1 GCA_903922535.1 Candidatus Hydrogenedentota bacterium | reverse complement strand
GGTTCAGGGCGCTTTCGATGCTGTCGGCATAGCCGTCGGCACTGCCGCGCTCCCAGTTTGCGCCCAGGTAGCGGTACACATTCGTCACCGCCTTCTCGGTTGCCTCCCGGTATGGCGCGTATTCGTCCATCAAGCCCACCGTGTAAATCGCGTCGTAGACATAGCCCCAACTGTCGTTGGTCATCTCCCAACTCTGTTCCCCCGTGCGCACGTCGAAGCCGTTGGGCATCATTCCATCCTCATTCCTCCCCTTTTCCAGGATGAGGTCAATCACGCGGTGGAGCGGCCCGCGGTAGGCTTCGCGCTTGCCGGCGTCTTCGTTGGCGGCGATGACATAGACTTCTGACAGCCCCCCGAGCGCCTCGCAGCCGTGGTCGCGAAGCGGAATGCGGTCCAGGCCTATGAATTCCTTGTGAAGAAGGTAATAGTCGGCAATCCGGTAGGCCCGTTCCTTGTACTCGCTATCATGAGTCATCCAATACAGGCGGCTCATGACTTGCATGAGGTTGCCGAGAATTTCGATATTCTCCGAGGGCAACTTGCCGTATTCGGTATCCACCTCGGCGTGTTTCCAGATGTTCCGCACCAACTCGCGCATGCGATCCATCCACGGGCCGGGACCGAGCCACTCGCTGATAGGCATAAGCCCATCCTTGGCGTATTCAGAGGCTCCGAACAGAATCTCCTGCAGGTTAGGAGACGCGTCCAGAAACCCTTGTTTGGCAAAGTCGTAGGTGTCGGGAAGGGAGTCGATGCGTGGGGTGAGCCGCCGTTCGGTCTCCAATATGTCGAGGGCGGCTTTTTGCAGATGGATCTGCCCCGTGACACAGGCTGTGAGGAGCAGATAAGGATAATTGTCAGCGGCGCAGTCTTTGGAGTTCCAGAAGCGATCGGTGTTGAGACGCCTGGGCAGGAGACCCGTTGCCGGGTCGGCCTGCTTAAGCCACCCATCAGCATAGTTGAGGCAGAAGGAGATTATCTCGCGGGTCCGTGTTCCGTGCTCCGCGGCAGCGTTTTCTTTGGACAATTGTGCTTGCGCGTGCATGGTGGCAAAGATCAGAACAGAGAACAGAATTCGGTTCCGCATCTTCGAACTCCTCGCACCGGGAATGACGGGCAATCCCGGTTTTCACTGTTTCGGAACAACGTATATCCATCGGTTGGCGAATTGGGGTGCGGCGTGAACTTGAAGGATGCCGTCCTGCAGGCTCGATTCCAGGTTCTCGCCACGGCTGCCGGGTTTGGCACCTTCAACGCAGACGTCCACAGGTCCTGCCAGACCCGGTGCGGGAATGCGTAAAGTTGCGTCTCCGGAGTAGAAAAGCAGAATCACGGCACCGTTGTCCACCATGCGGTCGGGGGTAATCGGTGCCCAGGCCACCAACGGCATGGGCTTGTCTGCGAATTCGGTCACGGTGCCGTCCACGGCTATCTTCTGGCAGTCGGCGCCGCAAAAGGCGATGAGCCGCTTCTGGTCGTCGACCCGGAAAGAGGCGGTCAGACGGCCGTTGTAGGTGACTTCATGTCCGTTGACCTTGTAACCCTCCAATGTGGTCCGATCTGTGGGGAGTGTTATGGCCTTCATGATTTCGGCGTCCTGCTCCGTCTTCCGCGCAAAGCCGCCGGGCCAGGTCTCCTCAACGGAACGGAGATGCGGGGCAATCGAGACCGCGCCGTTGGGGAAACGGCATGCCAGATAGTCTGTGGTGCGGGAGAGGTATTCCGTGTTGTCGTTTTGTGTGCCGAAGGCACCCGTGGGCGCGTATGCGCCGAGGCAATTCAGGATTTCAAACCACTGGCGGGAATCGTAGCCCAGACTGGCCGCCTGGTCGTCCCGCGGTCGGAAGCCCAGCGTGGTGAAGCTTCCGCCGGTTGGAAAGGCCTTTCGCACCCCCACAATGTGTTTGCCGGAACGGGCCACAACTTCGGAGCCTTCCCCGGCCGCGAGCGGATGAAGGCGATCCACGACGAAATCCGTCAGCACGGTCATGGTCGGCACCGCGGCAAGGGAATCCTCAAAGGTCACTTCTCGGCCGGGAGCGATGAGGCCGTCGTCCGCGCGGGGCGTGTAGGCGCACCCGGACAGCGCCGACCAGGCCGCGCCCGCGGGATCACCGTCCGCGTCCAGGACCGGGGGCTGGCCTGACCAAATGACCCGTCCGCCGCCTTCCGTCATCTCGCGCATCATGGACAGCAACTTCTTCGACGGGAACGGCTCAAACAGGGTTGCCAGCGTTGTGTACCGGCAGGCGGCAATATCAATTCCGCCATTGTTCACCTTGCCCATTTCCAACAGTTTGGCCTGGGTGATCTGGTTGGCATAGCCGTATTGGGTCATCCAGCTTCCAAAGCGCTCATTGGCGGCAACCAGATCAAGGGGATAGAGCATCAGGACGGACACGTCACGGTGCTGCATGCCCTGCACCATGGAGTGATAGGGTGCGCCGGCCGCGCCGAAAGCGGTCTGCACCGCAGAGCGTCGTTCGCTGATAACATCCGGCATGCCCCAGTGCGCCCCGTAGGAATAGGGAACTTCATTGATGCTTCCCGTTGAACAGGCCAGGGCGAGCGCGTAGTAGTTGCGGTCAAGCCAGCCGCCCTCGGCGTGGTCGTTGCCGTTTCCAGTGAGAAAATCACCCCACTTGAAGTAGTCCGCGCAGGCGGCTGAGGCCTGCTGCACCGTGCAGGACCAGACGAAGTTCGAGGTGTACTCGTACTGGTTGGCCGGGCCGTGCGACTGGCCGGTGTTCCACTTGTCGATGGTGGGGCTTTCCGCCCAGGTTGCGTGCGCCCGCGCCTCAAGCCGGTACCCCATGCGCTCCTCCATGTGGCGCTTGGCGGCTGCGAAGAGGTCAACCACGCCGTCCTGAAGCAGACTGTAATAGCGCGAGCGAAAGAGGGCGGTCCGTTGTATGTCCTCGGGTGCGGCGCCAAGCACGTGCGAGACATCCTGTTTCGCCGAAAGGTCGTTTTCAAAGTCCTCCTGCCCAAAGACGAAATAGACCATCCACTTGGCAAAGTCCGCATATTGGGCGCCGTACTTGGCCGCGTACTGTCTGGCAAGTCCGGGGCTCGCATACCGGAGTGCGAATTCCCCGTTGTCGTGGTGGCTGAAATAGCCCCAGTCCTGCTGGATGTGCATTTCGTCACTGTACAGACCGTTCAGCTTTACCCCAGCATCGGCGTAGCGGTCACAAAGTTTTTCGAGATAGGGGAGGGCCTTGTCGCTGAAATAGTCCATCTCGGGCGTGCGGTACAGTTGCACCACCATCACGCGGTCGCGTCCGTCCGCCATGCCGGTTCCGTGAACCCTGACCCGGACGGCACGGTATTCCTTCGTGCCGCGCGTGATGTTTTCAAAGACCTCGACCTGTGCCGTGTCGGTAATGTCAGTGATGTCATCCGGATTCACGGCCACGTGGTTGGTGCCGTGCATAACGTTCTGCCGGAACGCAAACACGCGCACCCCCGCATCCTCAATGGAAATGGGTCCCTTGTTGTTTGACCAGCCAAGCTGCCGCCACAACTCAACGCTGTAGTCTCCCGTTTTCGGGTCTCGGAGTCCCTTGCGGTAATGCATCCAAAGGCCCTGTTCCCCGGTCTCTGCGGTATAGGCCGGGCCTATTTCCAGGGGACTGAGCAGGCTCAATTCGAGCGCGATCCCGTACTGGGCGGCAAACTTGCTGATGTTCGCAATGCGCTGAATATATTCATCCTTGTCCGGCGTCAGCCTGCGCGGCTTGTCGCCCTCGCCGGGCCTGTATTGCGCGAAGAAATGGTCGAACGCGACGATGAGCGTGCGCTGCCCCGACGCCTGGGCGCGCTCGCATATCTGCCGCAGGCTTTCTTCGTGTTTGTCGAAGGTGAGGCTCAGGTTGACCGGCGTGTCGGGATCGGCGAGTGCTTCGAGCTGCTCGTCGTTCACCAGAATGATGCCTGACCGTGGAATCATGAACGCCCACGGTCCCGGATAGCTGACCAAGTCCCCCTTGTACAGGTTCTCCAGGGGCTTTGCCGGGGAGGTCTCGTCTCCACGGGCGGCGCATGGTGCCAGAAACAGTGCCAGCGCGACCAACAACACACCCGCCATTCGCCTGCGACTCTCCATGGAACAAGACCGTGCCGCCATTGTCCAAGACTCCTGTGAAGTATCCGTTGGTGACCCAATGCCGATGATAATGATCCGTTGCGGCGGATGCAATGCACTGTAGACAAGACTGCGCGCCGGACGGTGTCAGATCCGTCCGGCGCGCCAAATTACCGGTCTGCTCCAGCGATTTGCGCCCAGTTGAACACGGTGCCCGAATAAAAGTTCCTGACCAGCACTGGCGAAACCGGGGTTTTCCGGTTAGAATTGAAGTGAAGGATGATTTAGATGGAGACCGCAGTAGTTGGCACAGACGACCGGGAGATGATGGAAACTCTGGGTGCGGAGGCCGAGGCTTTGGGCTATGCGCCCATATACGCGGCCAACGGGCTGGAAATCGCCCAGGAGACCCGACGGAAGTGCCCCGGCCTGGTGTTTATCGATGCTTCGATACTGGTGATCAGTGCCTGCGCCTGCTGCCAAGAACTGCGTCAGGACCCAAGCCTGCCCGGAACGCTTCCCATATTCCTGCTGAGCGATAACGCAAGGAACCCGGCAATGCTCGAACGATGCGGCTTCACGGGGCTCCTTCCCAAGCGGCACAACTTCCAGGATCTGCGTGAATTCCTTGCCTGCAAGGTCTGGATATAGCAGGGGCCGGACCCGTTGACGGAATCCGGCCCCTTGCACGAGTTTCAAACTTACTTGATGGGGATTTCCCTGTTCTTCTTCGAGGAAAGATAAATGGCGTCGATAATCTTCTGAATGCGCAGGGATTCTTCGGGCTGAACCATGACCGGCAGGTTCTTCTCCACGCATTCGCAGAAGTGGCGAACCTCCCGGCGGTGTCCGTCCTCGTCAGACAGATAATCCCAGGTTGTGTGGTTGAGCGAGTCAACGTCGGCGCCAAAATAGCCCAGCGGGTTGGTGCCCACGCCGCCCTTGTCGCCGAGAATGTAGAGATTCTCGGTCTCTTGGGCGATGTTTGCCGCCCACGAAACCTGCATTTGCATCGTCACTCCGCCCTCAAAGCGGATGAACGCGGTGGCATAGTCCTCAACGTCGAACTCTTTGGGGGGGTAGGGGCGGCCCCATTCTGCATTGAACAGGTCATTGCGGTCCCCAAACTTGCGGTACACCTTGCCGCTGGCCGCGATAGGCTTGGGGCAGCCCATCAGCCACACGCAGAGGTCCATCATGTGAACGCCGATGTCGATGAGCGGCCCGCCCAGCGACTCTTTGGCAATGTGAAACTTGCCCCAGCCGGGAATGCCACGGCGGCGCAGCCACTTGGTCTCCGCCGTGTAGATTTCGCCGACCGCGCCGCTCACGATAACCTCCTTGAGCTTCTGTGCGCGGGCCTCAAAGCGCATGTGCTGGGCGACCATAAGCTTCTTGCGGGCGCTCTTGGACGCCTTGATCATGGCAAGGCACTCGGCGGTGTTCATCGCCATCGGCTTTTCCACGAGCACGTTGGCCCCCGCGTTGAGCCCGGCAATCGCGGCCGGCGCATGGACCCGGTTCTGCGTGCACACGTCGATGATGTCGAACTCGTGCGCCCGCAGCATCGCCTTGTAGTCCGCGTAGGTCTTTGCCGCGCGGCAAAGGCCCGCCTCAGTCTCGCGCCGTTCCTTGATCAGGTCGCAGACGCCGACAACCTGCACGCGCCCTTCCTCCTCCAATTGCCGCCAGTAGGGCAGATGCTGTTCCCGGCAGATCGCTCCGGAACCGATTATCCCAACCTTGAGTGCCTTGCTTGCCTTTGGCATAAAGTTCTCCCTGCATAAATGCGATGTTGTGCTGAAGCTGTTTCCGCGCGGCGGACCCAAAACCCCGCCGGGGAAACGCGTGATGATAATCCATGCCTGCGTCCCGGTGCCACCCGGTGCTTTTGGTGAATGTGAAACATGTGTTTACTTGGCGTGGTCCATTCGTTATGATAAAGGCGATTGGCTGAAAACGCTGGCGCGCCGGTTATCTCCGGCCGCATGAACGGGTCAACCACAGAATCAAGATGAAACGTGAAAGGAGAAAGCATGACGTACAAAATGAAACTTCTCATCGTCTGCGCGCTTGCCGTCGGGGTGGTCTGCCTTGCGCTGCCCGCCATTGCGCAGGATGTCGCCAAAGGCTGCCCCACTGCCGAGTCCATCGGCTGGCACCTTGGCTGCCAGGCCTACAGCTTCAACAGGTTCACGTTCTACGAGGCCGTGGACAAGACGGCTTCCCTGGGCTTGAAGTGGATTGAAGCCTACCCCGGCCAGCGCCTGAGCAAGGACAAGCCGGACACCGTCAAATTTGACGACAGTATGCCCGCGGAACTGCAGAAAGAAGTGCTGGCAAAGCTGAAGGCGGCCAACGTAACGCTGGCCAACTACGGTGTTGTCGGGCTTTCCAACAAGGAGGCCGAGGCCCGCAAGGTGTTCGACTTTGCCAAAGCCATGGGCATTCAGACGATCGTTTCCGAGCCCGCCCCGGCGGCGCTGCCCATGCTTGACAAGCTTTGCGCGGAGTACAACATCAACATCTCCATCCACAACCACCCCAAGCCGTCCATGTACTGGGACTACAAGAAGGTTTTGGATGCCACCAAGGGTCTGAGCAGCCGCATCGGCTCCTGCTCGGACACGGGCCATTGGTGCCGCTCCGGCATTTCGCCGGTGGAGGCCATTACAGCCCTGTGCGATGCAAAGCGGGTTGTGTCGCTGCACTTCAAGGACCTCAACGAGTTCGGCAATCCGGAGGCCCATGACGTGGCATGGGGCACGGGCAAGTCTGACGCAAAGGCCGTTCTTGCCGAGCTGTACAAGACCGGATTCAAGGGCGTGTTCTCCATCGAATACGAGTATAACTGGGACAATTCGGTTCCCGACATCGCCGTCTGCGTCGCCAATTTCGAGAAGATGGCGCAGGAACTGGTTGCCGCGAACAAGAAGTAGCACTTCGCCGTTATTGCAATGGCCCCCGATGCTCTGCGTCGGGGGCCATGCTTGTTTTGGTTAGGTGAATTTGGATTAGCGGTACTGTCGTGC
>CAIXUF010000519.1 GCA_903922535.1 Candidatus Hydrogenedentota bacterium | reverse complement strand
GCGGCTCGCGAGGACGTTCGCCCCAGATCCCGCTTGCCTACTCTGTCGTCCAGTCCAGGCGATAGTCGAATCCCTCCAGAAAGTACCGCCGGGATGGATTTGCGAGGTCCACGATGGTCGGATGCCCCATCCAACCCAGCGGATGTCGGAG
The DNA here is from genome assembly GCA_903922535.1 of Candidatus Hydrogenedentota bacterium. Next base: position 1,840 of record CAIXUF010000519.1, on the reverse strand, counting down.
CGTGAAGGGGGCGATCGCGAAGCGGCCGTCCGGTGAAACCACCACCGCCCAGAAACCCATGGCTCCGACCTGAACACGATGTGCATTACCGCCTTCCATGTCGCGGATGTCGATGGTGTTCCATCCGTTCCTGCAAATAAGCTGCCTGCTTTGCACCGCGAGATGCGGCATCGGCATCTCACCGAAGAAGCGCACCGTGCCAGACTTGAGACAATAGGCATAAACTGGATGCCCCCCGAAAGGACAATCGCGTTGCGGAAAAGTCTTGCGCCAGTCCTTTCCGAGCATGGTGAGGTCGAGTACCGCTTCGTCTTGCAAGGAAGAGAACAGAACCGTATCGGAGTCCGGCAACCAGCACAGGCCGCCAGACAATGCTTTGCGCGGTGACGTCCCCAGCGTCGCTCCGGTCTTCACATCGAGCACAACCAGTTCGCAGACTTCCCCGAGAATCATGTATGTTGCCCCACGCACCGGTCTGCGAATCTCGTGGTGTGCGGCAATCACGGCCAGGCGGCGACGGTCCGGTGAGATCGAGAGTTCCCATCGTCCGCTCGGGTTGACCGTGTTTGTCAGCATCATCTCACTAACCAGCGCGAAGTCCGGAATGGTCCTCACGGAAACGCGTGTTGACAAGTAGTCCAGCTTGCATGCCAAGAGATCACCTTCGATATCCCAGACGCTTGGGTTCGTGAGAGGGCAATTCGCCATCGAATGCCACTTACCGTCGGTGAAAGAGAATCTTCGCAGGACATATGCGCTCTTGCCGGCTCTTCTTTGTTCCGTGCCGTAGATCGCACCCGGCAACTCGGCCAGCATGCGGGGGTCCTTCCAGCCTTGAACGGTCTGACCGTCCTGGACAGCCAACCGGTGAAGCCAAACGGCCTCGACCGGGCGTTCGGCCATAATCAGCACGGCGTAGCTGATGACATTGGCAGATGTCGCCAACAACAACGCCTGTTTCCACGAACTGACAAACCGCAGAAAAAGCAACCACAGCAGCGGCCATTCCACAATCAGCGTCAAAAAAAAGAAGGGGATGGCCTGTTTCCAGACCGCCGTGAAATCCGGGCGCCACGCCGATCGCATGAGGAGAAGTCCAGCCAGACTGGACGCGGCGTTGATCAGGGCCACCCGCCACAGGACGGCGGCAAAGTGCGTCCGTCGCAGCCAGAGCCTGACACAGAGGGATTCCAGAAGGACCACGAGGGTGAAGATGAAGTAGAACGCCTCGTTGTCCCGATAGGCATTCACCGCCGGGATCAGCCCATCGGCGCATGCCAGCGACGGCAGCAGGGCTAAGGTCACTGACGCCCGGATGGTCCCTGGAGTTCTCATGTTCCTGATGAAGACCGTCCATCGTCGCGGTGTCCCAGGGAAAGCAGCGCCTCCGGCCGGAGCGCGGCGGCGACGCGCTCGGCGCCGACTTCGCGTTCGAGGAAGGCGCGCCAGTCGGTGACGCCGGCCGCCATGCCGCGCTGCACGAGCGCGGTCGCGGCTTCGTAGCCGATCACCGGCACGAGTGCGGTGGCGATGCCCGGACTGGACGCGAGGTGCCGGTGGCAGGTGTCGGCATCGGCCGTGATGCCGTCCACGTGCGCCACCAACTGCCTTTCCGCGGCGATGAGCAGATCGAGCGCCCCCAGCAGCGCCTGCGCCAGCAGCGGCAGGAACTCGCAGATCTGGAGCGTCCCCTGCCCCGCGCACTGCGTCACCAGCGCGTCCTCGGCGCAGATGCGCATCCCCGCCTGGATCACGCTCTCCGCGATCACGGGGTTGATCTTGCCGGGCATGATGGACGACCCGGCCTGCACGCCGGGCAGCCGGATCTCGCCCAGCATGT
>CAIXUF010000518.1 GCA_903922535.1 Candidatus Hydrogenedentota bacterium | reverse complement strand
ACCGCCTCCCACTGGCGTTTGGTCACTTCGTATTCGGCCATCCAGAACCCGGCCAGCGTCACCGAATGCTGCGGGTCTTCTGAGGCATAGCTATTCCGCTCGCCGGGGTAACGGCCCATCAGGAAGGTTCCGGCTGGTATCCACTTCAGCACCAGGGGGACACTGGCCGGAAGCATTACCGTCTTCGTGACAGAATCGTCGAGCAGCTTGATATAGTCGTTGTACACGGCCGAGTAGTTGCCCGCGCCGTCGAGATACTGCACGCGCACGGTGTGGTAGCCGGCACCGGGGGGCAGCGTGTGCGCGCAGGTGGCCGTGGGCGGCGTCCAGGCCGTCCAAGTCGAGCCATTGTCGCTGAAGCGCATGCGCGACACCTTGGCCCCGGCGTCGGCCCAGGTCAGCCCGAGTGTCACCGATGCACTGGTTGTGGTGGATGCCCCGTTGTTGATGATGATGGAGCCTGTGGGCGCCGTCCGGTCGAGCAGAATGTAGTCGCTGTACGTCGCCGAGCGGTGGTTCAACTTGTCGATGAACTGGACCCGCACCGTCCTGTGCCCGTCGGCGCCCACCGGAAGCGTGTAGGACTTCGACGCAGCAAGACTCTCGTAGGCCGACCAGGTGGAACCGTCGTCGCTGAAGCGCATGCGCGCCACGTCCGAACCGAGCCCGGCCGACCAGGTCATCGCGATGGTCACCGTGCGCGAGTTCGTGGCCGAACGGTTGTTGTTGATCACGATGCTGCCCGTTGGCGGCGTGGAGGCTGACGCCGGCGCGGCAATCCGAAATCCGGTGAAACGGTCCATGACGTCCGGGGCGGCGTACTCGTTCCGCGAGGACGACCGGCACTGGAAGGTGGCGCTACTCCAACCACCGCCGCGTGTCACCCGGTCCGTGCCCGCCGGCGACTCCCACGCGCTGCCGTCTGTCGGTGCGCCTGCGTAACTATCATGCCACCAATCCTGGCACCACTCCGCCACATTCCCGCTCATATCGGACAGGCCAAAGGCATTCGCCGTTTTTGTGCCCACCAGATGCGGATACTTCTCCCCCCCGTACCGTGCGTTGGCGCTATACCAGGCATAATCTCCAATGGCCGAGTAGCCAGAATCGTCGCCCCAGTAGAACCGGGTCGATTGCCCCCCGCGGCACGCATACTCCCATTCCGACTCAGAGGGCAGCCGGAAGGTGGTGCCGGTATAACTGTTTGCCGCGGCAATAAACGACTGCGCGTCGTTCCAGGACACATACACCGCCGGGCTTTCCGGATCGGTACCCACGGCGACGTATCCGTCCCACGGCGTCGTGTTCATCACGGCCTGCCACTGGCCCTTGGTCACCTCGTATCTGCCCATCCAATACCCGCCCAGCGTCACGGAATGCTGCGGCCCTTCAGTGGCATCCCGGTCCACCTCCGTGTCCGGGCTGCCCATGGTGAAGGTCGCGCCCGGTATCCACACCAGCTCCAGGGGCACACTGCCCGGAAGCATCACCGTCGACGTGGTGTTCACCGCACCCGCCGTCGGCTGCGGCAACGCGGCAATTGCCGACAGCAACGCCGCCAACATTAGCCCCATGGTCCATGACGCTCTTTTCATCGTATACGCTCCTCGGTTGGTCTACCTGAAAATAGTTGTCTGCCTCGAACAGAAGTTCCTGTGGTTTTCGAAAAAGGCAGGTGCCACCCACTTGGAAGAGCAGTATGGACGGGAAGGGTAATCGGTGTCAACTTGTTTTGAGAGAAATTCCTAGTTATATGGATAAAGTTGGTTTTATTGGAAAAGTCTGGTTAGAACTGCGGTATATACGGAGAAACACACGCTTTCCCGGTCAGATACAAGGCTTTGGAGACTACCCGCGAGGCGAGTGCCGTTCAGGGGCGTGTCAGACATGTCGCAGTTGCCATTTGCACCGGACCGGCAACATAAACAAGCCGGCCCCCCGGAAAACTCCGGGGGGCGGCGCAAATAATTCAGCCTTCAGCCTTTAAACGCTAGCCAACCATCGAATTGATCTTGGCGAGAATGCTGTCGGGGTCAATGCCCTGGTGGAACATGTGCTCGCTCAGGCCCCCCTTGCCGGGCTTGGCCACACCGAGGTGGGCGTACTTGGGCGCGAAGCCGCGCTCCAGCAACCAGGTGCCGAAACGCGAACCCAGGCCCGTCTTTACGTTCTGGCTTTCCACAACCAGCACGAAGGGCGCGGCGCCCAGCTTCTTCATCATTTCTTCGTCGGCCACGTTGAGCGTCGGCTTGTTGATCAGGCCCACGTCAATCCCCGCCTCGCGCGCGCGCTCCACGGCGTCCAGCGACCGGCACAGCATGTCGCCGTAGGCCACCACATAGCCCGCCGTGCCCTCGCGCACGACCTCGTCCTTGCCGGGCACAAACTTGTAGTCGCCCCCGTACAATTTCTCGCCCTTGCTGTCCAGGATGAACGGCACCACGCTGCGCAGCGTGAACACGAAGCGCACGCCCGGGTCGTTCCAGATCGTCTCGACCGCGCTCTTGAGCTGGAGCGCGTCGCCGGGGAAATACAGGCGCGTGTGATCGCCCTCGGCGATGCCGCAGTCGGCCAGCATCACATTGATGCCGTAGTGGCAGGTGTTGTCGGCCATGTCGTCGATGCCCGCGTGCGAGAAGTGGCAGATGGCGTTGGCCTCGTTGAGCCGCGCCATGGT
>CAIXUF010000517.1 GCA_903922535.1 Candidatus Hydrogenedentota bacterium | reverse complement strand
CGCCGCTACGAGACAGCGAACGGTTTGGCAGCGGATATCAACCGTCATTTGAACAATGAATCTGTCGCCGCTCGTCCACCGAGCACGCCTTACCGATTCCAAAAATCACTTCGGCGGAACAAGCGGTCGTTAAAGATAGCCGGTGCTGTTGCGTGTTCGTTGATTATTGGATTAGGTATTTCGAAATGGGAGCCCAACTTCCGCCGATGGCTGCACGAACGTGATACGGTCGAGTGCCTTGGGATGAGGCTTGTCAACTCCGCGGCACAGTTGAGAAAACGGTATGAACTCCCCGAAGCAGACGAATACCGTGGCCCCATCATTTTGCAGGTTGTGGACAGATCTGTTTTTAACTTCGCCCCGAAACCAGGCTGCACATTTAGGACCATTGAGCATCCGGCTTATGGATTGATGCCGGGTGCCCAAGACAAATTTCCAAGCCGCAGGCCCAAGACGGTGCGAGAGTTAATAGAAGCGATTTTGTCCTGCACTGTTACCCCTGAGGAATACCTGCTTCTGTCAGCCAGAGCGCGTTTGAAAACAACTGGCATGCGGGATGTCGTTACTACCATTCAAACACCCAACGGACTTGCATCCTTCCTGGGCGGAGAATCAAGCTCACTCGGCGAGCGAGAGAGGCTCAAGCTGCCCCAAGCGAACGAGAGCAAATACGTCTGTCGTGTGGTCTATAATACTCCGACAGCCCAAGAGACCATGACGACTTACATGTGGTTGACCAAAGAAGACATGGATCAGCTTCGCGGCCTTCTCCAAAAGCTACCGCCTTGAGCGACGGCATTGCATTATTCTCCATGACTTCCAATCGCTTTCCTTGCGGAATTAGGACAAGTCTGTTCGACACATGTCTCCGGACCGGCAACGACTGGTGCTGGCCGCTGCTCGGTTTCTCGGCCTTGCAAATCCAAAGCACCACCCCCCCAAACTATTTCAGTGTTGTCGCCTCCCGGTTCTCGACTACTTTCGCCGCGTGAACGATTTCACACATATATTGGAACGCGTCGCGCATGGCAACCCCAAGGCCGCCGACGAATTGCTGCCGCTGGTGTATGAGGAATTGCGCAAGCTCGCGGCGCACCGGATGGCGAACGAAGCCTCCGGGCACACGTTACAGGCCACGGCGCTCGTGCATGAGGCGTGGATGCGCCTGGTCGGCAGCGAGAATCCGAATTTCGACGGGCGCGCTCATTTCTTTGCCGCCGCCGCCGAAGCCATGCGCCGCATCCTCATTGATCGTGCCCGACGCAAACGCGCAGTGCGACACGGTGGCGGACAGGAGCGGGTGAATTTGGAGGAGGTGGCTGTCGCCACCGACAAGGACGACGACCAACTGCTCGCGGTGAACGACGCGCTCGACAAACTCGCGGCCCAGAACAAGGTGGAGGCGGAGTTGGTGAAGTTGCGCTATTTCGTCGGCATGACCACCGCTCAGGCCGCCGGAGTGCTGGACATCACCGAAGCCAGCGCCAAGCACTACTGGATTCACGCCCGCACCTGGCTGTATCAGGAAATTACCGCCTCCAGGGACGGTTGAGATCCAGGCTCGGGCAAGCTGACGCCAGACCTGTGCCCCCAGCGATTCTCCCGCCAGACTGCCACATCCTCCTCGTTCCAATCTCCCGGCGTACCGCGCGCATTCTGCGGTCGATCGCAAATTCTCGGCACTAATCGTGTTTATTCCGATCGTTTGCCGCCGGGATCTCGCATTGCTTAACGATGGGCAAAATAGCTCAAACGCTGAAAGCAAACCGGCAACTCAATAAGCACCGCATGAAAACCAAAATTCTATCCTGTCTCCCGACAATCGTCGGCCTCCTCCTGGGCGGCGCTGCGCCGGCGGTGGCCCAAGGCACTGCCTTCACGTATCAGGGCCGACTCAATGACGGCGCCGCGCCGGCCAGCGGCCTGTACGACGTCCGCACGATTCTTTACACCAACCCGGTCTCTCCCTTGGCCAGAAGCGGCTTCCTCACCAATGCGCCGGTCGGCGTCTCCAACGGGCTGTTTACCGTCACGCTGGATTTTGGCCTGGCGATCACCGGCGGCGGGGATTCGTACCTGGAAATTGCCGTGCGCACCAATGGCAGCGCCGCCGCTTACACCGTGCTTAGCCCGCGCCAGAGACTCACGCCCACGCCGAATGCCATTTACGCCGAGGGGGCTGCCGTCGCGACCACGGCCACCACGGCCAATGGCGTGAGCCCCAATGCCATCGGCGCCGGGGGCATTCAGGCCGGCGCTATTACCGCCGTCAAGCTCGCCGGCGGTCAGGTGGTAAAAACCCTCAATGGACTCACGGACAACGTAATCATCTCGGCGGGAGCCAATGTCACCGTAAGCAACAGCGGCAACGGCCTGCAAATATCGGCCAGTGGCGGCAGCAGCAGCGGTTGGGCTTTGGGCGGCAACGCGGGCACCAGCAGCAGCAACTTCCTTGGCACCACGGACACCCAACCGGTGGAAATTCGGGCCAATGGCCAAAGAACGATGCGGTTTGAACCTGACGTCCTGAGCATCTACAACTCCCCCAATGTCATCGGCGGTTCGCCGTTGAACTTCGTAGGCAGTGGCGCGGGCGGGGCGACCATCGGCGGTGGCGGCACGGCGAGTATCAATGGTTCTCCCGGCGTCAACAGCGTCACCGGCACGTTTGGCACAGTGGCTGGCGGTGGCGGCAACACCGTCAGCGCGGTGGATGCGACCGTGGGCGGCGGCGTTTTCAACCGAGCCAGCGGCAATTCCGCGACTGTGGCCGGCGGCGGAAGCAACTCCGCCACCAACTATTGTGCGACGGTCAGCGGCGGCTTCGGCAACACAGCCACCGGCCAGTACTCGACGATTCCCGGGGGCAACGGCAATTCGGCGGCCGGCAATGGCAGTTTGGCTGCGGGCCGCAACGCCCACGTCAGTTACGATGGCTCCTTCATTTGGGGTGATGGCTCGCAGACGGCCAACTCCACGGGGGCAAACCGTTTTGAAGTGAATGCCTTCGGCGGCATTAGTTTCTATCCCGGCGCCGCTAATGTTTCCATTGCGACCCCGTCGGCACTAGCCTTTGGCGCCGGCACCCGCCAGATGATCAGCTTGTATGACGATGGCACTTACAAGTACGGTATCGGCGTGCAGAACTCGACACTGTATCAGCGCGCCGGCGCCGGGGGCGGGTTTGCGTGGTATTCCGGCGGCACCCACACCAACGCCCAGAACAACCCTGGGGGAGGCGCCACCCTGATGACTTTGGATTCATCCGGAAACCTCACAAGCAGCGGCGAGATCACTGCCACTGGAGCCGACACCGGTGTTCACGGTGTCACTACCAGCCTTGTCGGTTTCGGCGTGTTTGGAGAAACTGTTTCGGGAAACGCAGTTCGGGGAAGCAGCAGCTTGGACGGCAACGGCGTAACTGGTTCCAGCCT
>CAIXUF010000516.1 GCA_903922535.1 Candidatus Hydrogenedentota bacterium | reverse complement strand
GGGGAAATCTTGCGCGGACCTTCTTTGCCATCGGACTTTTTGACGCCGGCTTCCTTGGCGCGCTCTGCATCTCCCTGTCAACCTCGTGGGCCGTGGGGGAAGTGTTCGGCTGGGCCCTTTCGCTGTACAAGAGCGTCAAGGATGCGCCGTGGTTCTTCGCGCTCTATTTCTTCATACTGGCCACGGCTGGCGCCGTGGTGCTGATTCCAGGTGCGCCGTTGATCACCATCACGATGTTTGTTCAGGTGGCCGCGGTCACGCTGCTGCCGCCGGCGCTGCTGTTTCTGATCCTACTGCTGAACGACAAGACGCTCATGGGCGAATACACAAACACGCGCTGGCAGAACATCGCAAACTGGACCATCGCCGTTTTTGTTATAATCATGTCCACCGGTTTTGCGCTTTCGATTCTGTTCCCCAGTTATTTTGGCGGAAATGTATAGGAGAGGCTGGGAATGACGCCGCAAAAAAACAGCCAGCTTCCCAAGAAGCCCCTCAAGACCCTGCCCCCCGAGGAGGCCTATCAGCTTCTGTTCTTCTCGGAGGTGGCGCGGCGTCATGTCTGCATCGGAAAAGTGAGCAAGCGCATCGGCAGGCTGGACGATCTCGTCTTCAAGCTCACCGACCCCTATCCCGAGGCGGTGGGGCTCTTTATGGAGTTCGGGTGGGGCAAGCCCACCCAGTTCGTGCCGTGGGAAAACGTCATCAAAATCGACGACGACGCCATTCTGGTTGCCCCTCCCCCCGAGGGGATGGACCAGTATCCGCCCTTCCAGGACCAGCCCGGCTGGATTCTCGTGGGCGAGCATCTCATGGGACGCACCATTCTGGACATGGACGGCCGCACGGTGGAGGTGGTCGATGACGTCCAGATGCTCCAGTCCAAAGGCCGGATGCTGATCGTCCACGTGGACATTTCGTTCAACGGGTTTCTTCGCAAATGGGGTCTGGCGAAGATCTTCGGACTCAAGGACAATCTCATTTCCTGGCGCTATGTGCAGCCGCTCTCCCTGGAGGATGTGGGCACCACCGACGCCGTGTCGCTGTCGCTGACGCGCAAACAGGTGAAGGATCTGCCCAGCGAGGACCTTGCCGACGCGCTTGAGGAGCTGAGCGGCGAGGAACAGCAGGCCATCTTTTCCGTGCTGGACGACGAAAAGGCGGCCGAAACGCTCATTGCGGCGGAACCGCGCACCCAGCGGCAACTGGTGGCGGATCTGCGCAATGAAAAGGCCAAGACGATCCTTGCCCAGATGTCCATACCGCAGCTCGCCGACCTCTTCTCCGTGCTTCCCCACGACGACGTGGCGAAGCTCACCGAACTGCTTCCCGAAGCGGAAAACAAGCGCATCAAGGCCATAATATCGGCCTATGAGACCTCGGCGGTCAGCCTGATGTCGGATGATTTCCTCACCGCCGGCAAGGGGATGACGGCCGAGCAGGCCATCGCCCACATCCGCCAATCGGCGACCGACCCGGAGACCATCTCCTATTTGTACGTAATCACCCCGAAGGAAAGGACGCTGCTGGGCGTGGTGGACCTGCGCGAACTGGTGCTGGCGCCCAATGACGCGCTGCTCGCGGACATCATGGCGGCACCCGTGGTCGCCGCGCAGGACGACGACACCCGCGACACCATCGAGGAACTTTTTGTGAAGTACCATTTCCGAATGGTGCCGGTGGTGGACAGCAAAGACCACCTCATGGGCATCATCCGCTACAATGACATCATGTAAGTTTCTTGACATGGTCAAGAGCTAGAAGGCAACCGTCATCATGGCACGCATACAAGCAACCCGAACTGTGCGATTCACGCTAATACTTTTGCGCGTGTACCTGATCGGCATGCTGATACTGATACTGGTGAAGTTCATCAAGGTTATTCAATAACCGAAGAAGGGCGCTTTGCGGCCCACCGCACTTTCTGCGACAATAAAGCCCCGGTCAGTCTGACCGGGGCTTTGTTTGTTAAATCTGTTGTAGGATCACTTCCTTGCCGGTGTAGGCGGACATGCGGCACCATAATTGTGAACATGGTGCTCTCGGCCACGTTGCGGGCCTCGTTGATGGGGATGCCGCCGGTGGGCACCACGGTCTCCAGGCTGTGTTTCTCTGGGATGCGGGGTCACTGCGCAGCGTCTACACCGCTTTGGCTGGGACCAACGCGCGAGACCAGCAAAAGCGGCGCCGTTGCCGCCGCAGTCCAAAAAAGGGCCGTCGTACAGCGACAAACTGGCGCACCCAGGGGGGGCGAGGCCTTTATGACGATGTCTGTCAGAAGCGCGCCTACGGGGCCACCAGATTGATATAGTCACTGTAGACAGGCGAGTAGTTCCCCGCAGCGTCTGTGAACTGCACCCGCACCGTGTGGTGACCCAACCCGGTGGGCAGCGTGTAGGCACGGGTGGCCTTTAACGACTCCCAAGCCGTCCAGGTGGACCCGTTGTCGCTGAAGCGCATGCGCGTCACGCCCGATCCCGTGTCGGCCCAGTTCAAGTTCAGGGAAACGGAGCTGCTG
>CAIXUF010000515.1 GCA_903922535.1 Candidatus Hydrogenedentota bacterium | reverse complement strand
CAAATCAAGGAAGGAAGGCGTAAAGGCAAAAAGAATGATGGCCGCATGGAGTAACGACTATCTGCTCGAAATCTTGGCAGCGATATGACGGTCGGATTTTAATGCGATTGCCCTGGGCCTGACCCCAACAAGGAGACCGGACAAGAATAGATTCCCCCGTGCCTTGTCCTTTGTGTCCTTTCAGGTCCCCACCGTCCTCTTTTCTGCTTCATAGTGAAACACCCGCTTCGTTCTGTGACGGTGTATCCGGTGCTGCTCCCCTTTCTCGCAAAGGCGTAATTGCATCGGCAATTAACGCAAGTCATTTATTTGCAACATCTTGTGCTTTTGGCGCGGTCTTCCCCCCTCTTTGGCACGGCCTTTGCTTCCTCCCAACTGTCGGGCCAGTAGCCCGGCGGATGAAATCTGAAACAACCCCGGCGCGACACGGGGCAGGAAACGAGAAAGAAAAGGAGAACGTATCATGGCAACCGTCTATTGGGATCCCTTCCAAAACCTGGAAGCCGTCCGCCGAGAAATGGAGCGTGTGTTTGACCAGTACGACCCGGTCCGCCGCGTGTTCGGGCGCGCGCTGTTCCCGGGTGCGGCATCGCGGGTATACCCGCTGATCAACCTTGCCGAAGACAAGGACGGCTTTCACGTCGAGGCGCTTGTGCCCGGTGTTGACCCGGAAAGCATTGAGGTGTCGGTGCTGCGCGACCAGCTCCGCATCGCGGGCACGAAGACGGCCATCAACCCGGACGTCAAGCCCGAGTCGTTTCACCGCAACGAGCGGGGCGCGGGCGCTTTCACCCGCATGCTGACCCTGCCGACCGAGGTTGACGGGGACAATGTGAAGGCCGACTACAAGAACGGCGTGCTGATGCTGACGCTGCCCAAGCACGCGGCCGCGAAGCCCAAGCAGATCACCGTAAGCGTCGCCTAGTCATTACTGTGGAAACATCAAGAACAACCAACCCTTGAGGAGGTGGCTGAAATGAAAGAGACAACGATGCCCGCAAAGGCGGAAACGAACGTGCCGGACACCCGCGAAGAGTCGCGGACACTGACCCCGGCGGTGGATATCTTCGAGACGAACGACGCGCTGGTGGTCGTGGCCGACCTACCGGGCGTGGAAACCGGAACCGTGGACGTGGGTGTGGAAAAGAACATCCTGACCATAAAGGCCAGGCCCGCCGCGGGACGCACCGAGGACCTGACCCTGCAGGAGTTCCGGCTGCTGCCCTATTTCCGGCAGTTCCAGCTCAGCGAAGTGGTGGACCAGGAGAAGATCCGCGCCGAGATCAAATACGGCGTGCTGACCATTCACCTGCCCAAGGTGGCCGAAAAGGAGCCCCGCAAGATCGCTGTCAACATAGCCTGACAGCGCTGACATACCCGTCCTTCCCCACCCAACCCCCCGGCCCGGTCGAAAGACCGGCCGGGGGTGCCTTGTTGACCAGGGCACCGATATCTGCCAACAGCCCCATTCCCGGTAGTGTCGTTGCGGCGATGTCAATGATTTGATTCGTTCCGCAGTATTCGTAGATGATGAAACCCGGACATGGACAAGCCAATGCTATATATGGAGACCACGATACCCAGCTACTTGTTCGGCGTCCCTTCGCGCGATACGGTGGCAAAGGGAAGGCAAGAGACTACCCGCGCCTGGTGGCGCCGCGATCACACGCGTTTCACCGTGTTTGTCTCGGATGCAGTTCTTGACGAGGCCAAACGCGGAGATCCCGTTGCCGCGGGGAAACGCATCGAGTTTCTTGGCCAGTTCTCCATGCTTCCCAGCACGCCCGAGGTGCTGCTGGTGACGGATCTGTATCTCAAGAAGCATATTGTGCCCGCCACAAACCCGGATGACGCGATCCATTTGGCGTTTGCCAGCGTCTACCGGATACAATTCTTATGCACGTGGAATTTCAAACATCTGGCAAACGCCTTTGTCCTGCAGGAATTGCGGAACCTGAATGAGAAACAAGGGTGGTTCACTCCCCAGGTATGCACGCCTGAGGAACTGCTTGGAGAGTAACAAATGCATGGCGACCCAATTTTGCGTGAAGTCCACCGCATGAAAGACGAGTCTGCGCGGGAGATGGACTACGACATTCACAAGATATTTCAGCGCATGCGGGAGAACGAGAAGAAACACCCGGAACGCATGGCGCAACCGGCACCGGAAACGGCCATGCCCCCCAAACCTCGGACTATTCCCCGCAAGAACGCAAAATAAGAGGGCATTCCGGTAGCATCCACCCGTGATTCCGGGTTAATTTCCGATACCCGAGCTGACGTCTTTTTAATAGACACATTGAGAGGGAGTAGCCCATGGCCGCAGCAGAACGTGTCAAGGTGGGGATCATCGGGTCCGGGTTTGAGGCGGACATTCATGCGGAATCGTTCCGCATCATGCCCGAGGCGGCGGAGGTGGTAGCCATCGCCTCGCCCACGCCGGGCCATGCGGCCCGCCTGGCCGAACGCTATGGCATTCCCCGCGTGTTTACCGACTACCGCGAGATGCTCCGCGAACCCGACATCGAGATGGTCACAATCACGGCTCCCAATTATCTTCACGCGCAGATGACGGTGGACATCGCCAACGCGGGCAAGCATGTGGTTTGCGAGAAGCCGCTGTGCATGACGCTGGACGAGGCGGACCTCATGATTGAAACGTGCAAACAGCGGGGTGTGCTGCTGATGTACGCCGAGGAACTGTTCTTCACGCCGAAGTACGTCAAGGCCAAGGAAATGGCTGACCAGGGGGCTTTTGGAAAGGTCTATCTCGTCAAGCAGAGCGAGAAGCATTTCGGCCCCCATGCGGAATGGTTCTGGGACGTGGAGCGGTCCGGCGGCGGGGTGTTCATGGACATGGGGTGCCACAGCATCGCCTTCTGCCACTGGTTTCTCGGGCGTCCGGCCATCAAGAGCGTGTACTGCCAGATGGCCACGCATGTGCACGGGGACAAGACCCGCGGCGAGGACGATGTCATCTGCGTCATTGAGTTTGCGAACGGAGCTACGGGCCTGGTCGAAAACAGTTGGGCGCGCCGCGGCGGCATGCAGGACCGCATCGAGATTCACGGCGATGAGGGGCTGACTTACGCCGACCTGCACATGGGCAACGCGCTTCCCACCTACAGCGAAAACGGCTACGGTTACGCCGTGGAGAAGGCCCCGACGACAAAGGGGTGGACCTATCCGGTCTTCGAGGAACTCTGGAACTACGGATTCCCGCAGGAAATGCACCATTTTGCGCGGTGCGTCCGGGGTGCGGAGCAGCTGCAGGCGACGGGCGAGGATGGGCGCACCGTGTTGGAGGCCCTTTACGCGGGCTACCATTCCGCGGGCACAGGCCGCAAGGTCTCCCTGCCGTTCCATCCAGAGGGCGTCCGCGTTCCCATCGACCTGTGGAAGCCGCAGCAATAGGAAGCCGGCAGGGACGGGTCTCAAGTCCCCCTTTGAAGGGGGATTTAGGGGGATGTTGGTCCTGTTTCACCCTCAACATCCCCCCGCCGCTTCGCGGCTGCCCCACTTCAAAGGTGGACTGACGGCATGCCTCTGGAAATCATGAAACAACCACGGCTGTAACCGCCACCCGCCGCCGCGCTACAATATGCCCAAACCGTTACCCCCCGCAGACCCATACTCTGCGGTGACATACATACCAGTGCGGCGCATGCTCGCCGCCTTTCAAGATTGGCGGACTCCATGGGCGCATGGGATGTGGACCTTCATGAAATTGTTATCGTCGGGGCGGGCATTGCCGGTCTGACGGCAGCCCGGACGCTTCAGGACATGGGCTTTGACAGCGTTGTTCTTGAAAAGTCCAAGGGGATTGGGGGGCGCTGCGCCACCCGCCGTCTCGGTGACGGCATTTTCGATCATGGTTCACAATTCTTCACCGTCCGCGAGCCGGCCTTCCAGGAACTGGTGGACGGGTGGATGCAGCGCGGGGCGGTGAAGGAATGGGCACGCGTCTTTCCGGTCATCGGCGACGTCACCGAGCTTGCCGGACACCCGCGCTATTGCGGGGTGGACGGCATGACCAGCATGGCCAGGGTCATGGCCGAGGGGCTCGACATCCGCCGCGAGCACCGCGTCAAGCGCGTCACCGAGGCCCGCGCCTGCTGGCAGATTGAGGTGGAGGGCGGTGTGCGGCTGCGCGCGGGCGTGCTCGTGCTCACCGCGCCGGTGCCGCAGGCGCTGCGCCTGATCAGCGACGAAAACACCTGGCGCATCGGCGCGGCGCTGTCTCCGCTGCTGGTCATCCATTACAGCCCCTGCTTCGTGGCCATGGCGCTGCTGGACGGTCCCAGCGGCCTTCCCGGCCCGGGGGCCGCCCGCGTCGAGGAGGGGCCCATTTCCTGGATGGCCGACAACCAGCGCAAGGGCATCTCGCCCGGCGCGGTGGCCGTGACCATCCACGCCTCGCGCCGCTTTTCCGAGGAGCATGTGGAGGAGGACCCCCAGGACATCGCCCATATTCTTGAGGAGGCGGCGCGGCCGCTGCTCAAGGGCAACATCATTGAATGCCGCGGCCACAAGTGGCGCTATTCCGTGCCCTCCTCCATTCTGCCCGCGGGCTGTTTCGAGGTGGACGGGCGCGCGCCGCTCTTCTTCGCGGGCGACGCATTTGCCGGCAACCGGGTCGAGGGCGCGGCGCTGTCCGGCCTGGCCGTGGCCCGTGCCGTGGCGAAAATCGTGGACAAGGAAGGAAAGAAGAGATGATTCCCAAGCGCGGTGAAATGCTCGAGCGGGCCGCCGAACACGGCCGGACCTGGGATCTGGTGGTTGTCGGCGGGGGCGCCACCGGAATGGGTGTTGCGGTCGATGCGGCCGCGCGGGGCTATTCGGTGGTCCTGGTGGAACGGTACGACTTCGGCAAGGGCACGTCCAGCCGCAGCACCAAACTGGTGCATGGCGGCGTGCGCTATTTGCAGCAGGGCAACGTGTCGCTCGTGCTGGAGGCCCTGCGCGAGCGCGGCCTGCTGCGGGAGAACGCGCCCCACCTGGTTCATGATCTTCCCTTTATTGTGCCCAACTACACCTGGTGGGAGGCGCCGTTCTACGGCATCGGCATGCGCGTGTACGACCTGCTTGCGGGCAGGCAGGGCTTCGGCCGCTCGCGCAATTTGTCGCGCGCCGAGACCATCAAGCGCATCCCGACCATCGAAACGAAGGGCCTGCGCGGCGGCGTCATCTACTACGACGGACAGTTCGACGACGCCCGGCTCGTGGTGCATCTCATGCGCACCGCCGTCGGGCACGGCGCGGTCTGCCTCAACTACACCGAGGCCGTGAAGATCTCGCACCGCGCGGGCGTGGTGACCGGCGCCGTTGTGCGCGACGGCGAATCGGGCCGCGAGTTCACCCTGAAGGCAAAGGCCGTGGTCAACGCCACCGGCCCCTTCGCCGATGCGTTGCGGACCATGGACGAGCCCGAAGCCCCGTCCATGATTCGTCCGAGCCAGGGGGTGCACATTGTTCTTGATCAGGCCTATCTGCCCGGCGGCAACGCGATCATGGTGCCCCACACCGACGACGGGCGCGTGCTTTTTGCCATTCCCTGGCGCGACCGCACCGTGGTCGGCACCACCGACACGCCCATTCCCAACCTGAGTGAAGAACCCACGGCCCTGCCGGAAGAAATAGAGTTTCTGCTGAGCCACGCCGCGCGCTATCTGACCAAGGGTCCCGGCCCCGAAGACGTGCTCAGCGTCTTTGCGGGCATCCGCCCGCTGGTCGATTCGGGCGGCGCATCGACGGCCGCGCTGTCGCGCGACCACACGCTGCACGTCTCCCGGTCGGGACTGGTCACCATCACGGGCGGCAAATGGACCACCTACCGCCGCATGGCCGAGGACACGGTGGATCACGCCGCATCGGTGGGCGGCCTGGAGCCCCGGCCCTGCCCCACGAAACAACTGCACATCCATGGGTACAACACCGAGTCCGAAACCTTCGGCCCGCTGGCCACCTACGGCTCCGACGCCCTGGCCCTCCGCAATCTCATTCGTGAACAGAAGGGATGGGATCAGCCACTCCATCCGCGCCTGCCGGTGCTTGCGGGCGAGATCGTCTGGGGCGCGCGCAACGAGATGGCGCGCACCGTCGAGGATGCGCTGTCCCGGCGCACCCGCGCACTGCTGCTCGACGCCCGCGCCAGCATTGAGGCGGCCCCCAGGACCGCCGAACTGCTCGCCGCCGAACTGGGCCGCGACGCCGACTGGTGCGCGGACCAAGTACGCGACTATACGGCGCTTGCCAGGAAGTACGTGCTGTCCGACGGCGTCAAGAAGGGCAAGCGCGCAAAGTAGCGGCGTTCAGTGTAGTCCCACCATCGCGCCGTCATTGCGAACGAAGTGAAGCAATCTCTTGCCCGCTATGGCCCGAAATGCGGGCTGTGGATACAAGAGATTGATTCACTTCGTTCGCGATGACGGAACATCTTCGCTTCGCCGCCCTTTACTTCTCCGGATACTTGATCTCGTAGCTCTTCGCCGTGAAATCGACCGTGACCGTCGTGCCGTCGCTGAAGGTGCTGCGCTGTTGGCGGCGGGTGGTGTCGAGGAACTCGTGGTTGGTCATCTCGGCAAAGGCGAGCCGCTTCTGCAGTTCGGCGGCCTCTTTCGTGTGCGCGATGGCCTGCCCGTCCGCGACGGGGCTGACGTAGGGCATGCCCGCATTGAGCACGCAGTGAATCCGGCCCGCGTCGCCTTTCGGAATGCCCCAGCCGCCGTCCTCACCCATGTCCCAGGGCGTCATCAGACTGTCGTGGTAGACAAGGTTGAACAGCGGAACGGGGATGCCGCAGGGGTCGCCACCGCCGATGTTGGGCAGCGTGGAATAGGGACCGTGGTGCACCATCTCGATGGTTTTGGCGAGATAGTCCGTCGGCTCTTCCGAACTGACCACATAGCCACGCGCCAGCAGCACGTCGAAACAGTCGCGGCGGTATTCGGCGCATTGGGCGCGGGTGACGGGCTGCGTAGGCTGGTTGCTTTCCTCCAGCGGCACCACGGAGAACACGTCGAGATAGGCGCCGCGCACGCGCACACCGTGGCTGGCGAACCAGTCATGGTTGCGGCGAACATACTCCGCCGCGAAGCGCGGGCTGAGAATCGTCTGCGGCCCGCCGCACCAGGTGCTTGTATAGTCGCGGGTTCCGTCCACATGCGTCGCCGCAAGGCGGTCGTCAAAGGACGCCGCGTTGAGATAGAAATCCCGGTACTGATCGTGCACGGCGAAGAAGTAGCCCATTTCGGCGCAGCGGTTGGCCACTTTCTTCAGTCCTTCCAGTCCGCCCTGTTCCATGCCCACGGGCACCACGTCGGGATGACCGTCGTCGTAGCCGTAATAGCCCCAGCCGTCGAGATGCACGTAGGCCGTGTCGATGCCCTTTGACTTCAGCTTCTCCAACGAGGCGAGGATTTCGTCATAGGTGACCAGTTGGTAGTTGGTTTCGATCTTCTCCTTGTTGAACAGCGATGCCTCGGGCACGAAGTGATACAGCGCGCCCACGTGCACCACGGGACGGCCGATAACCCCGTCCAGCGCGGGCGTGCGCACGAGCTTCTGCTTAAGCGGCACGAAATCGCCGCGATCAATGACGTGCTGCCGGTAGCGCTTGGCCATCGTCACATGCGTGGCGTTGTCGCTGAACACGTAGCGAATGGTGCGCAGGTAGCCGAAACTGCCCAGCGTCGGATACCAGCACGGACTGACGCGCGTCGGGCCGCCCTTGGGATGATAGTACTCGCCGCCCGCGTCGGCACTCGTTTCAAGAATCGCCTGCACGCCCATGTTGCTGCGGATCTGCCCCCACCAGGGCATGTAGAAACTGCGCGAGTTGCACAGGTCCTCCGCGTTGATCGCCTGGGGCCAGTCATCGGGCAGCAGCATGCCCTGCATGCGGGGAATCACGGCATAGCCGTTTATGGAATCGAAGGTCTCCACCGGCTTGGGCCAGCGCATCATGTCAAAACCCGGCCCCGGCTCCTTCGCCGCGATGTCAAACACGATTTCGCTGCCGATGAGCAGGGCGGTGATGCGGAATTCCAACCCGGGCACCGCGTCAAAATCGCCGAGCGTGATGGACATGCCCGCACCGTAGCCGGTGAAAAATTCGGCCGCCTCACGCCGTTTCGCGTCGGTCAGTGAAAAACGATCGCGTTTCCACTCGACATCATGGTTGTCGCACGGCTGGAACTTCCAGCCCGGGCCGGTGCTCCGCTCGACCGTCATGGAGAAGTCCTTCTTGTCCCATGACAGCGTCAATTCCGGGCCCTTCACACACCACGCGGTTTCCGTGTCGCTGAACTCGCCCGCCGCGCGCTGCGGCTTGTCCTGGGCATTCTTCAGCAGCCATGCCCGCGTTTCGTCAAAGGCCATGTAGAGCGCCTTGTACGCTTCCTCATCCGTCGCGCCCGCGGCAATCTTTTCCTGCAGCGCCTTAAGCCGGGCGGACTTTTCCGCCTCCAGCGCCTGCGGCACGATGTCCAATTCCAGCCGTGCCGCGTACTTCGCCACCGTTTCCACCCGCGGGGCAAAATCGGCAGGCGCGGCCAGCGCCGCCACACTGAATACAACAAGCATGCTCGAAATCATCACGTTTCTCCTTATGCATCAAGTCAGACCGTCTACCGTCCCTCAAGAAAAGCCCAGTCCAAGTATTCCTCATCCGGTGATTCATAGGCAACGTCGAACAGCACGGGCTTGTCCGGCGTCAGGCTTGCGTATTGTGAGACTATCGTGGAATTGAGAAGCGTTTTCTCCGGGGCGTTGTAGGTCCATGGCTGGTGGCCCGCGTCATAGTCCGGGGCGCTGGCCAACCAAAGGCCAATCACTTTTTGGGTTTCCGCCGACACCGTCTCCGGGCCGCGCTTCTGATGCGTCAGCATGGCGATGCTTGGCGCAAGATACAGATTCGCGGCGCCGACATTTGTAACATAGCCGGTGTATTCCTCCAGGCTTCCATGCAGCTTCGTGCTAAAGCGCAGATAGATGGTTACAGACCGGTCCGCCGCGCGTTTGCAGAGATCCGCAAGGGTTTCCTGGAAGGACTTTCGCGTCTGGTCCACGGTGAAGCTGTTCTCCGGCACGCGGTTTGGCGACAGCAGCAGGTCATGCGCGCCCAGCACGCCCATCTTTGCCAGCACCCCGTCCACAATGGCCATGCTTCCCGCATAACGCTCCGGATCATTGTTTGCCATCCGCAAATCGGGGTACAGATTGATGCCTGGGGCAAGATCCACATAGACGCGCAGGCCCTGACGTTTGATCCATTGGGATTCGTATTGCAGCGCTTCCGGGGTGCGGTCATGCACATAGCGCCAATCCACCAACACACTGTCGTAATGCTCAAAGAAGGTCGGTCGGGCCAGAATCTCCTCCTTGATGGTGCGGGTCCCATGCAGCGGCAGGATACGCCCGTGTGGATGCGCGGACGGGGCGACATGCGGAATCTCCTCCACACCCTCTTCGCGGAGCTTGACAGAGAATATGCGCACATCACCGCCCGCGATGATCCCGTCGCCGCTTGCGCCAATGGGCGCATTTTCCATCCCCTCCGGAAGGTAGCCGACCGCGCTCTTTTCCGATTGGTCCAGGGGCAGTTCCGTGACAGAGTCGACGGTGCCGCAATGGGAGACGATGGTGTAAGGCCTGGGTTCAAGGCCATTGTTGCAAATGCCCAGCGTATAGGAGCCCGCCTCTTTGCGGCACACGACCAGGCTCAGCCCGTCGCCCGCGCTGAACAACGCCTGCTCCTTCAGCAGGGAATCGAGCAGCGCACGCACATGGTTGAGCAGGGGGTAGGGCTTGGGCAGCGGTGTGTCCGCCTTGCTCTCAACCGGTCCGTTGGCAACGGAATCGGCCGACACGCCGAAAGCGCTGGCCAGCACCACGATCCTGCCTTTGCCATCGGCCAAAGAAATGGCCGCGGGTTCTTCCGCGCATTGCGCCAGCATCCGCGCCGTGGACGGAAATTCCAGCGGATGCAGCGCAAAGGGGACTGTTTCCCGTATCGAGCCGAAGTCGCCCAGAATCTCGGCACCGCTTGCCATTCGTTCGGGAACTGGGTCGGCCTTCACGCCGCAGAGTCCCGCCGGGAACTTGGCAACGTTGCCCGCCGTGATCACCAGCGTCCCGCCCGCAGTCACATAGGCGGCCAGCTTGTCGCGCAGTTCCAATCCGCTCGACAGTTCGCTGGTGACCACGAGCAGCGGATAGCGCGCCAGCACCCATTCGGGCGCATCGCCCAGCAGGCAGTCGGCGATGTCGCCGTAGGGCGTGGGCGACATGAATCCCGACTCATTGTGAAAGTAAGACGAATCCTGGTAGCCCGGATAGATCATGTCCAGCACGTGGTCGGCCAGATAGTCGCCGGGACCATAGGGCAGGCTGCCCCAGACACGGTAGGTGCTTTGCGTGTACAGGTGGCGCGGAAAAGTCCAGCCGGCATTGAAATCGAACAGCAGCGCCACCGGCGTTTGCATCACGCCGGGCGAGCCGTTCTCACGGACCCATTTCTGCGCGCTCTGCTGGATGTGCCCGATGGGGCTCAATTCACCCTTCTGGAACCAGCCGCTCTCAAAGCCGACAAACACGCTGTTGTACAGGATGTGCGTGTACATGAGCCGCTTGAGCAGGTTGAGGCTGGTGCCCCTGGTGGCGCTGTGGTCCGGGCCTTCGCCGTCATAGCTCTTGTAGCCCCAGCGGTTGAAGACAGACGCGTTGCCGAACCACGGCACGCCGTACTGTTTTCCCGCGCCGCGGATGAACGCATAATAGACCTGATTGTTCGGCAATCCCTGGGCCGTCTCCGCGCCGATGGTCGTGTAGGTGCCCTCCTTGAGGAAATAGTGGCCGAAGTTGAGCGACACCAGCGTGGAGAGCTTGTGGCCCAGGTCGTCGCCCATCCGCTCGAAATGGCGCTGGAAGTTCAGGTACTGATCGAAGCGGTTGGCCGAAATGGGAAAAGCCTGATCGGCATACCCGCCGATGTAGCGGCCATCCTGTTCGCCCACATCCATGCCCAGCCAATGATCGCCCAGCTTGGACTCCAGCGTGGCCAGCGCGTCTGCGGGCACCTTGTACTGCATCCAATAGTCGCCCGGCCCCGAGCCCGGCACGTAGCCCCAAATGTCAAACAGAAACAGGTCGCGTTTCTTGATCTCGTCGGCCAGGTCGCCGATGTTCTTTGCGAACACGATGGGATAGGACGGCCAAACGACCCGGCCAAGGTCAAAGGTCTTGGTGTACTTTTCGATTTCCTCGACATAGCCGGTGATGGTGTCCTTCTCCACTCCGAAGCCGCGCAGCGCGGCAAACTGTGTCTGGTTGCCAAAGGTCTCCCAGGTGGGCGGTTTCACAAAGCGCCGCGCATCGTCCGGATGCTCGCGCGGCTCAAGGAGATGGCTGTAGACGCGATGGACGGGAGTGACGGTCCCGCCGCCTTGGTCTTGCGCGCCGGCGGCAGGAGAGACGATTGGCAATGCAAGGAAGATAACAGCCATAAATGGGAGAGAACGAATTATTGCATGCATCGGGCAATCCTCTTGCGTATTGTCAAAACAGTTTCTGATGTGGGCACTTTTCCGTCTTTCCCGGGCTGGCGGGAATCCAGTGGTTGAATGAGCCGCTCGCATGGTCTCTGGTTCCCCGCCTTCGCGGGGATGACGGAAGTGCTTGACGTGTGGAAGACTTAAGGCAATTGAAAACTTGTACCCTCTCCTTGTCCAACGGTATTCCGTGCCAATTCCTTGCCGTCCTTGATCAGGACCGCGTCCAGCCTCTCTCCGGCACGGGTGACGGTGAGGTCAAAGGGGCCGCCGAAGGCGTACACATCGCGCAGGGCCATGGTGTCCCATGCCCTGGGCAGGTGCGGCCGGCACTCGAAACTGCGCAGTCCCGTGGGCCGGATGCCGAAGAGTCCCTCGGTCACGACGCGGCAGTAGAGCGCGCTTTCGGCGGAAAGGTGGCGCTGGTTGCCCTCGGGCCACGCCTCCACCGGATAGGGCACGTGCTCGCCGAGCAGGCGGCGCTGCGAGTAGGCGCGGAAATAGTCGAGCGCGCGCTCGGTCTCGCCCGCGTAGAACACCCCTCTAAATGCATAGAGCGTGGCGCGATCCCAGAAGGTCTCCTTGCCCGATTCCGTGGCAAGGCCGTCGGGCGTCCACAGGCGCGGCGAGAAGAGCGCCTCGATGGTGCCCGCCTTGCGGTCAAACATCCCCATGACCAGCGGGATGCAGATCCACGCGCGCAGCGTGGTGTTGCCGTCGTAGTAGCGGTAGGTGTCGAAGCCGTCAATGTTTGCGCTGAAATGGGTGTTGATGGCGGTGTGCAGCGCCCCGGCCCGGTCGCGGTAGTCCCTGGCAACGCCTTCCGGCCTGCCCAGGCTCTCGGCCAGCCATGCGGCGGAAAGGTACGCGTCACAGGCGAGCGTGGCCGTGCACAGGTTGGCCTTTCCGGCGGGAAAGCGGTTTTCCAGTTCGTCGGCGTCGGAGGCGATCACGCCCTCGGGCGTCATCTTGCGCTTGCAGTATTCGAGACACCACGCGATGAGCGGCCACAGTTCCTCCGCCGCGGCCTTGTCGCCGCGGGCCAGCGCGAAGCGCGACGCGCCGTAGGCGATCATGGCGGCGTCGCCCCGGTCGCCTGCGCCCTTCCATACATCCGTGCCCTCGGCGATGATGGAACTGGGAAGGGGTGTGTAGGCGTCGTTCATGAACCGCGCGAAATGGCGGTAGGCGTTCAGCGAGGCTTCATCGCCGCCCTCGTCGCCCAGGAAGGGGAAGAACGGGCCGGCGTATTCGGCCTGGTCGTTCGCCCAGATGGCGGCATAATAGGCGCCGCCGCCGGGCCCGTGCATAAGGCCGCCCTTCGTGGCAAAAATGCTCTCTGCCGCACGGATCTTGGCGAACGCGAAGGACCGGTTCAGGTTTGGCTCGGGGCATTCAAAGCGCAGCCTGGCCCAAAGGTCGGCGACGTAGTCACGCCGGGCCTTTTCCTCCTGCTGCGGGTCGATGGCGGCTGCCGGGTCAGCGCTTTTGCGCGCGCTGAACACGAGGCTGCACCGGGCGGACTCGCCGGGCTTCAGCGTGAACTTGCCGCCGTTCACAAGCTGCGCCGTGATCACGTATTCACCCTCAACGCCCTTCTTTTCGGGTGTGCGGCGTTCCAGGCCGTCAAATGTGACCGTGATCTTGCGCTTTTCGCCGGAATTGTTCGTGAACACGAAGTTTTCCATCACGGCGGGCTGGGTGGTGGAGGGGAACAGCGTGCGCCGCACCCCGATCCCGCTGTCGGTCTTGCCCGACACGGTGAGCAGCCCTTCGAGCAGGAACTGCGACGGCTTGATCGCGCCCAAGTCCCTGCCGTCGATCTTGATTTCAGGCTGCACGGAATTGGCGAAGCTGTGGAAAAGACTGGCATGGGTGTCGTTCGGGATGGTGCGCAGCATGGGCCAGACGAGCTGGCGGTTGAGCTTGAGCGCGCCGTCCGCGTCAATACCGTAGTGCAGGATGAACGACACCCGGCGCCCGCTCATCTCGATGCTGTCCTCATGCGCGGCGGGTTGCGCCGGGTCCGCCTGCCAGCAAATGCCGCCACCCACATCGAGCGCCCAGCGCGGGGCCGCTTCGGCGGGAGACACGGCGGCGGGAACAACCAGGGACAGGAGAACCATCAAAGATGCGGACATGGCTGTCAATACTCCGTAATCATAAGCCCGGTAAAGACATGCGACAGGAAAGGATAGTGCGCATTTTGGGGCGGGGAATGCAAACGGCGCGCCCGCAGCGCGGGAACAACACCGGGTTTCCCAAAAAAGACAAGAATTGACGCCCCTTAACCCGCGTGGTATCATTAACTTGGCTCCAACTTGGGGACTACCGGAGAAACAGGCCATGAACACTTCCCGACGAACAGGTTTCACACTGATTGAACTGCTGACCGTGATAGCCATCATCGCCATACTGGCGGGCTTGGTGTTCACCGTGGGTCCGCGCATGATCGAGCGCGCCAAGATAACCCGCATGGACAACGCGCTAAAGCAGGTGAATGTTGCGCTTGTCGCCTATTCCACGGACAACAAGAAGGGGAGCTATCCGCCCGCCTACGGTTACATCGGCGCGACGCAGGGCAACAATCCGCCTCCGGACAACCCGGCGCTGGACGAGAGCTTTTACCACCTCCGCCCCTATATGTCGCTGATTGGCCACCACGGGGAACTGGGACTCTATGACGAGTTCTCCACATCGTACGACACCAACGGAGACGGGAAACTGAGCCTGCTTGAATTCATGCCCGCCGGCCGCAAGACCCCCCAGGGGACGTGGGTGTTCGACACCCTGCCCCGGTTCACAGGCACGAACATTGCGGCGGTAAAGGTCGAGTGGGACCGCCAGTTGTCGGCCAAGCAGCGGCCGTTCATCTACGTGCCGGTCAACCGCGCCCAGTTCCAGCGGGCGCAGAAATACTGGATCAAGAACAACCTCTTCCTCGCGGAGAAGTGGGATTCCAGCCTGCCGCTCTTCCCGACCATCACGTTTCCGCCGACCAAGTACGACGCGTTCGTGCTGATCGGCGTCGGTCCGTTCAACAACACGTTTGGCCTGGTGGATGATCCGCCCTTCCTGGCAGCGGTGCCGGCGCGCGACGCCTATTACCTTGCCGCGCTGCGCACCTATTTCCTGGCCACGCGCGATCTGAACGCGAACAACAAGCTGGACTTTGACTGCGACGCGCGCACCAAGGAGGGCGAGGGCAAACTGACGTACACGGTGAACAATGTCGCCTGCACCAACCAACTGCCCTGCGCCACGCCGAACGGTGCCGGGCCGAAGATTTACGTCAGCCAATAGTCCACCCTGTCCCACGGCCCGCATGCGGACCCGCTGAACCTCATGCCCGCCTTTGCGGCCCCGTTGCCGCGGGGCGGGTTTTCTCTGGAACGCGAACATGAACAGCATTCACCGAATGTGGCTTACCTGGAAGCACGCGCGCAAGTTTGCGCGGCTGGGTGTGCACGCCCGCTTTCCCATACCCGACCTGCACGTGGAGGGGCACGTGGAAATGGGCGACCACTGCCGCCTGCGCAACAACGTGACACTCCGCGCGCACGACGGGGGCCGGATCCTCTTTGGGAACCGCTGCGGGTGCAGTTGGGGCTGCCTGGTGGATGCCCGGTCGCTCATCCGTATCGGCAACTACACCGCCGTGGCCGAGTACACCGTCCTGTGCGACAGCACCGTGTTCCTGATCGGCAATGACGCGGCGCCAAAAGCCGCCGCCGTCGAGGCGCGGCCAATCACCATCGGCGACAACTGCTTCGTCGGAAGCTCCTGCTACATCGGGCCGGGCGTCACCGTCCATGAGGGCGCCATAGTCGCGCACCACAGCATTGTGCTGGACGACGTGCCCCCGCTGGAAATCTGGGGCGGCGCGCCGGCCCGCAAGATCGGCCACCGCACCGAGGGCATATCCGAGCCGCGCCTGCGCGAGATCCGCGAAATGATCGAACGCCACGGCCTCGGCACCGACCGGTACCGCGGCGAATGAGCATCCGCGCCGTCACCTTCGATTTCTGGGGCACCCTCTACCGCGAACTGCCCGAGGCCAGCGGCGTGCGCACGCGCAAACGGGCCGTGGCTCTGGCCCAAGCCACCGGCGCGCCGCTGGCCGACGCCGAGCGCGTGCTACGAGAGACGGCCGAGGAGTTTCTGCGGATACACATGCACGAACACCGCACGCTCACGCCCCAGGATGCCGTGCGCCTTGCCACCGCCGCGCTGGGCGTCCCCCTGTCCGGCAGGGCCGCCGATGAACTGGCTTCCTTCTTTGCCACCGTCATCCTTGAGCATCCCCCCGTGCCCATCGACAACGCGCTGAACGCGGTGCGCGCCGCAGCGGCCCGCGTGCCGGTCGGTGTCATTTCCGACACCGGCATCAGCCCCGGTTCGAGCCTGCGCAGGCTGCTGGAAAAGGACGGCTTTCTGCCCTGTCTGCGCTGCATAAGCTTCTCCGATGAACTGGGCGTGGCCAAACCGCAGCCACCCATGTTCATCCGCACCGCCGCCGCGCTCGGCGTCGCACCCAATGAACTGTTGCACCTCGGCGACCTCGAATTCAGTGACATTGTGGGCGTGCACGCGCAGGGCGGCACGGCCGGGCTTTTCGCAGGCGTCAATGAACGCTATTTGGCGGAAACCAAGGCGGACCACATATTCAGGTCCTGGCAAGAATTCATCGAGAAGATCGACCAACTGATCAACAAAGAAACGTGAAGAACCGGAAATGAATTCACCCTTCAGAATTCACCCTTCAAACTTCACCCTTTTTCGGCCGGTTTGCTCTCCATCAGGATGTCGTCAAGGATGAGCACCCGTTCAAACCAGATCATGAGCAGCGTGCACAGATAGCGCCGTCCCATTTGGCGCAGCTTCAGGTTGGACTGGCCCCAGGTGCGGCCGTACCACCGTATGGGAATCTCCGCGATCTTGTAGCGGCGGATGATGCAGGACAGGGACATTTCGATGGTGATGTTGAAATGGGCCGCCTGCAGCGGGCTGATGCTTTCGATCACGTGGCGGCGGTACACCTTGAAGGCGTTGGTGAGGTCATTGAACCGGGTCATGAACATGACCTGCATCATCTTGTTGACGAGGCGGTTCACGTACAGCTTGACCGGGGGGTACTGGGTGACGCGGCTGCCCGCGCGGAACCGCGAGCCGAACACGGCGTCATAGCCCTCCTCAATTTTGCGGTAGCAGGCGATCACGTCCTGCGGGTCGTCGCTGCTGTCAGCCATCACCACGGCCACAACGTCGCCGCTGAAATTGCGCAGACCGCAGCGCACGGCCCGGCCCAGCCCGCCGGGCGGCGTGTTGTGAACCATGCGGATCTCGGGGATTTCGACCCCAAGCCCCTCGACCACCGCGGCGGTGTCGTCCTTGCTGTTGTCGTTGACCACCAGCAGTTCAAAGGGAATTCCCTCGCCGCGCAGGGCCTTGGCAAGTTCGGCCAGCGTCGGCGGCAGGTTCTTGGCCTCGTTGTACGCCGGCACAACGACCGAGTAGAGCAGCGTGTTCCGCGGCGCCGGCCGCAGTTCAGGCGCGCTTGCCGAGCCCATCGTAAATCTCCTGCAGAATGGCGCGCACGTCGTACTCGTGCCGCCAGCCGGGGTAATGGCTCTGGAACTTGCGCACGTCGCTGATCCACCAGATGTGGTCGCCGATCCGGTTGTCCTCCACGTAGACGGTGTTCATGGGTTTGCCCGTAATGGCCTCGCACAGGATGATGGCCTCCTGCATGGAGCAGTTGCTGTGACGGGCCCCGCCAATGTTGTACACCTCGCCGACGCGCGGCGCCTTCACCACCTCAAGGAAACAGCGCACCAGGTCGGTGCAGTGGATGTTGTCGCGGACCTGTTT
>CAIXUF010000514.1 GCA_903922535.1 Candidatus Hydrogenedentota bacterium | reverse complement strand
GCTCAACTCGATCGCCGGGGGCACCTATGGCACGCCCGATCCGGGCGCGTCGGCCCCGGGCACTTACACTTACAAACTGGTCGAATGGACCCTCGCCGGCCAGCAGAACCTGGTGGGTATCTACACGCTGGTCATCGACTCGCCGGTGCGCCTGACCACGTGCGTCCAGGACGGCAGCCAGTTGCGGCTGGCCTGGGAAGGTGGCGTCGTGCCCTACCGCCTGGAGAAGCGGGTCAGTCTGACTCCGGCCGGGGCGGCGAAGCTGGCGGCCGACGGTGACGGCTGGGTGGAAGTGCCGCTGGCCGACCCGACGGCGACGAGCGCCGTCGTGCCGATGACGGACGCCAATGCCTTCTTCCGCGTCCGCAGCGGGCCGTAACAGTCCAGTCCATTTGTTTAGGGCAACGCGCCCAGCCGTTCGTTCGCGAGCGGCTGGGCGTTTGACTTGGGGCGCGGTTCTGGAGCGGCAGGGTCGTGTGCTGTCACGGGTCGTGTGCGTGACTGGTCAACCAAGGTCAGCCGCAACTTACGGCCAACAACTCCAGGTCGCGCGTGTTTTACCATCAAGGTAGTCAGAGTATTGACGGGTTGTATTCTCCCGGTTGTAGTTTAGACTCGCCTTGGTCTGGACTCTCATCTGTATGCTACGCATACGAGCAACGCTGCTGCCGTCCGCCGTGAGCTGCCAAAGGCCCCAAAGGCCCCGGAAGCGTTTTCCACCGTGTATCCACAGTTCCGAGGTCACACGACCCAGACCTCGCCACCACATAACCCCAACGCTACGCATTTCTCATGATGGCAGCGCCGAATCCAGCGAAGCGTTGAAAATAGCCGTCCGCCTTGGCTTGGGCGGCGAGATCCTGATTCGGCGTACGGCCAACTTGATCCTGAAACCCGCGACCAACAAAGGGCCCAAGCGCCCCAACAACGACGAGCCAACGCGCTAAGCGGGTAAAGGCTTCGTCCCATCCAGCACATTGCCGACATGAACTTCTGGTGCCGCTTAGGTTTTCACGATTGGGTCACGTGCAAGTGTCCACGGTGCGGCAAGCCGAACCCAAAGGGACATGAGTGGCTCGGGTGCAAATGCGCCATTTGTGGTCGCACCCGGGACACCGCGCACGACTGGGGAAAAGATGGCGAGAAGTGTAAACGCTGCGGCCGGACTGTGCCAAAGGCTACCCCATAGAAAGCACGCACCCGTGTTGCCGGCCGCCGCGGCACTGATTTAACTTAGGCCAGGTTCAGTCACGATTTTCGGCCATTCAGCCGCTGGGTTTGCGCACAATCGCCTCGGCACTTTCCGGGCTCCGAATCGAGACGTTTGGCCGACCGCCGGGGAAGTGGATGCGGACTTTTCTGAGGACTGTAATCCCGCCCCGTCGGGAGACAGGATTTCGCCCTTTCTACCGGAGTTTTGCCCTGGGGCGGCACTTCCTTGTGCCGCGGTTCGAGTACCAACCGCAGGACGTAGATTTTGGCCAACGGGGAAAAACTGCGCCACTGGCACGTCGGCGGGGGGGCGCCATCAACAGAGCCCGGGAGACGCAAAAGCGCGCTGGGGAAACCCCAACGTGTCGCGCCTTGCGTGCTGGACTGGCCCGCCTACCAGATCTCGGCATTCCGCCCCGTCGGGAGACAGGAATTTGCCCTTTCTACCGGAGTTTTGCTCTGGGG
>CAIXUF010000513.1 GCA_903922535.1 Candidatus Hydrogenedentota bacterium | reverse complement strand
GTCCCAGGGTCCAACAGTGTTTTGTGCATCAACACGGCAAGCCACATTCGCAATAACGGTCACGGTCCGCGTGACCGGTGCGGCGCTGTTGCCGTTGCCGTCGCTTGCGTTGTAGGTCACGGTGTAGGTGCCGATAGCTGCCGTGTTCACCGTGTCGCCGCCCGCCGCCACGACTAGACCTGTTGCGCAGTTGTCCGTAGCAGTGGCACCAAGCTCGGCATATGTGCCGCCACGCTCGACAGTCACGGCGGCATCCCCATTGAGGATGATGACCGGCGCGGTCGTGTCCGCCACGGCAAGCTTCGCCGCGCAGGTGGCAGAGTTGCCCGAGCCATCGGTCACGGTGAGGGTCACAACGGTGTCACCCAGACCGACAACCGTGCCCGCCGCAGGGGACTGGGTTACGGTCAGGGTGGTGTCGACGTTGTCTGTTGCAGCTATACTTGCCGTGAAATCGGGCACCAGGGCCTGGCAGAGGCCGTCCGCCGAGACGTTCTGATCGGGCGCGCAGGCCGAGATGACCGGCGGGGTTGTGTCGGCCACTTCAGAAACGGTGAGCGACACACTTCTGCCGAATGTGGTGCCGGTGAGGGTGTCGCTGAAGGCCACCGTGTCGGAGTGGCCGCCCGGCGCGAGTCCCTCTGCCGCCGCATTCAGCGCCGCCGTGACCGCGACCGATGCGCCGGGATTGAGTGTGCCCGCCGCCGGGGAAACCGTAATCCACGGCTGGGTTGCGGACGCCGTCCACGGGATGGCGACACCGCCCGAGTTCGTCAGGGTGTAGTCCTTGGCGGCCGGCGTGAACGGTCCGCCGCGGTCACCGGAGGACACAAGCCCTTCGGACGGGGCAATGGAGAGCCTCGATGTTGAGCACAGGAACTCCGCGGGGTTCAGGGCAGCATTTGAAAAACGCAATTCATCAATATATCCCGTCAGCGGGTAGTTGGTCCGGCCCGAAAGCTGCCATGCTGTCGTATTGGGCAAGTCGGGGTTGGCGTCTGTATTTGTGTACACCAAAGCGCCATTGACATAGAACTTATATACATGTTCCGTCGCCGAGATCACGCTGCGCACAATTCCAACGTGACTCCATGTGTCCAAGGGAACAAACACCACGGAGCCAATGGTGATCGGGTGAAGTGTGCCCGAGGGGCTTCGGTAGTCGAGCGTAATCACACCGTCCGGGTTGATGGCCATGTTGAAGCGGTTCGTGTCGGAATCGTCCTCGCGCGTCCAGAAGATCGCATGATGCCTCTGGTCCGGAACGTTGATCCAAAACTCCAGCGTCGCGTTCCCAAACATATGGTGGAAAATGAACGCCTGGCCGCTAAAGGCCGCGATTGCCCGGCCGTTGAACCAAAGGCTCCCGGTGTTGGAGGCGCCCGTTCGCGGAATGAGGACGACCGGTACGCCCGTGCTGTAGGAGGCACTGTGGGAACCGTCGACAAAACCATCCACCGAGTCCATGATGGATGTTCCCGAACCCTCTTCAAAACGGTACAGGGCTATGGTTGGGTCGACGCCGCCGGTCATCGCGGCCCCCTCACGGGCACCCATGTCAATGCCGAAGCCCTGCGGACGCGCCACCCCCAGGAGGTCCGCGTTGGGCGCGCCCGCCGACGTGCCCGCGTCAATGCACGGAGAACCGGCCTGAAGCTGCATGTTGCCGGCGCCGGCGTTCACAAACAGCGGGTCGGCATTGATGTTGCCCTGGCCCGGCCAGCCGCCCTCCACGTCCGACCAGGTGACTGCGGGGCTGATGGTCGACTGGGAAATCGCGCTGGAGTTTTGCCACAGGATGCAATTGGTGACAACGCTGCCGGTGTCACCGGACAGGCGGATGCCGCCGCCCTGTGCAGTGTTCTTGTAAAAGGAGCAGTTGACAACGGTGAGCGCGCCCCCGTCGGTCGCGATGCCGCCGCCATAAAGGGCGGTGTTGTTGTAGAAGACGCAGTTGGCAACCGTGATGGCGGACTCGCAGGCATGAATGCCACCGCCGTTGCCGCGCGACAAGTTGCCGTTAAAGATGCAGTCAGACACCTTTGCCTGGGAATACTCTGCAAATATGGCGGCGCCCCAGCGCGCGATGTTGCCCTGGAAAACGCAGTGACTTATGGTCGGCGACACGCCCGGCAAGACAAGCAGGCCGCCGCCGGCATCTGCACGATTGTCGGCAAAATGGGCGTCACTGTTTGTGATGGTGAATCCGTCGATAATGGCATTATCGGTGGCGACGACCGTGTGGACGGCCTTGGAACCGTTTCGGGCGGTCAGTCCGTCGATGATGGTTTTGTGGGGAACCAGATTTCTATCGGCCCGCGTCCCTTCGACACCGGTAAAACCGCCGAACAGGTTGACGCCTTGTGTGATCATAAGCGCGCCGTCACTATTGTTTCTCTGTTCGCCATAGACGCCATCCGCCACCCAAACTTCCCCGCCTCCACCGTTGTGGGCCGCGTCGATGGCGGGCTGGATGCCCTGGAACGCCGTCTCCCAGGAAGTGCCGTCCCACGGACCGGCGGTGTTCGCCGCATTGACGCGAAGGATCGCGTACGCCGGAGTGACGGTCACGGTCCGCGTGACCTGGTTGGCGCTGTTGCCGTTGCCGTCGCCCACGTTGTAGGTCACGGTGTAGATGCCGACGACCGCCGTCTTCACCGTGTCACCGCCCACCGCCACGACCAGGCCTGTTGCGCAGTTGTCCGCGGCAGTGGCGCCAAGCTCGGCATACGTGCCGCCACGCGCGATAGTCACGGCGGCATCCCCATTAAGGGTGATCACCGGCTTGGCCGTATCCACGACCATCACCGTCCGCGTGACCTCGACGGCATGGTTGCCGCTGGCGTCGTTCACGTTGTAGGTGACGGTGTAAGTTCCGACCGCCGCAGTGCCCGCCATGCTGCCGCCAACCACGATGCTGCCGGTCAGGTTGCCGTCGATGTCGTCCATTGCCGTGGCGCCCGCGTCTGTGTATGTTGCGCCACACTCCACAGTGACTGTGGCGTCTCCGACACGCGTGATCACCGGCGGCGTAGTGTCCACAACGCTGGCTGCCTTAATGGCAAATGTGCCGGCGCTCAGATCCTCAATCGCGTTGTTGTCACCGGAGATCAAATGGACCTTGTACGCGCTGCCCGGCGTCACCCAGGCGGGAACCGTGTAGGACATCTGACCGTCCGAGGCGGGAACCGCCCCAACCCACACCGTGTCGGTTCCGCCCGCATTCAGAAGGACGGCAAGGTAGCCTGTCACACCCGTCTGGTTCCACGTGATGAGGCGGGTCTCCCCCTGAATCCAGAGTTCGCCGCCGTTCGGCGAGGTCACTGTAAGCGGCGATGCTTCGGATGCGATGGTGAAGGTGCCGTCGCTCAGGTCCTCAACCGCGTTGTCGTCCGCAGACATCACATGTATCCTGTAGGCGCTGCCCGGCGTCACCCAGGCGGGGACCATCCACGTCAACTGCCCGTCCAAAGCCAACGCCGAGCCCATCCACCCGGTGTCCACCCCGTTGTCATTCAGAAGGACGGCCACGTAGCCCGCCACGCGGGTCTCGTCCCACATTATGGTGTGGGCCTCACCACGTCTCCACATCTCACCGCCGTTCGGCGAGGTCACGGTAAGACTTGCGGGGCGAACCGCCAGGACCGTCTCGTCACCGACCGCCGTCACTTCCGGACCGGACGGTGGCGTGCCGTGGACGGTGGCCGTGTTCGTGAAAGAGCCGTCGTTCACCTCGGCCTGGGACACCACGTGGCTCGCCGTGAAGGTCATCGAGTCGGTCAAGCCGGGAGGCAGCGAGGCAATCGGCCCGCCGGACACGGTCGCCGACGGGTCTGTCACGGTGACGTTGGTCAGCGTCACGTTGCCCGTGTTGGTCACGGCAAACGTGTAGGTCAGCACGTCACCTGCGGTGGTGTACTTCGTCTGGTTCGCCGTCTTGACGACAGAAATGGACGGACTCTGCACCGCCGGAACGGATGTGGAACTCGTGGCGTCCACTTCCGGACCGCTTGGCGGTATGCCATGCACCGTCGCCGTGTTGTCGAAGTGACCCGCGTCCACCTCGGCCTGCGTCACCGTGTGGCTCGCCGTAAGAGTCGTCGAATCGCTCGTACGGGGTGCCAGCGAAACTATCGGTCCGCCCGACACTATCGCCGACGGGTCGGTCACGCCGACGTTGGTCAGCGTCACGCTGCCTGTGTTGGTCACAGTGAACCTGTAGGTCAGCACGTCACCCGCGGCGCTGTAGTCCGCCTGGTTCGCCGTCTTGACAACGGAAATGGATTTGGTTTGCGTCGCCGGAACCGTCTTGGAACCCGTGGCTGTCACGTCCGGACCGGACGGGGGTGTGCCGTGCGCGGTCGCGGTGTTGGTAAAGCTGCCCGCGTCCACCTCGGACTGGGTCACGGTGTGGCTCGCCGTGAACGTCGCCGTGTTTGTCGCGCCGGGTGCCAGCGTGGCAATCGGCCCACCCCACACCGTCGCCAAAGGATCCGTCACGGTGACGTTGGTCAGCGTCACGTTGCCCGTGTTGGTCACGGTGAACCTGTAGGTCAGCACGTCGCCCGCGGCGCTGTAGTTCGCCTGGTTCGCCGTCTTGACGATGGAAATGGCCGGACTCTGCGACGCCGGAAGGTTAACCGCGCTCATATCCGTCACGGACGGACCGCTCGGCGGCATGCCTTGCACGGTCGCCATGTTCATGAAGGAGCCCGCGTCCATTTCTGCCTGCGTCACCGTGTGGCTTGCCGTGAACGTCGTGCTGTCTGAAGCGCCCGGTGCCAGCGACGCCACCGGTCCGCCCATCACCATCGCCTTCGGGTCGGTCACGGTGATCCCCGTCAGGGTCACGTTGCCCGTATTGGTCACGGTGAACCTGTACGTGAGCACCTGGCCTGCGGCAGAGTAATTCGGCTGGTTCGCCGTCTTGACAAGTAGAATGGCCGGGCTCTGCGCCGCCACCAGGTGCTTCATAATCGAGGCCGTCACTTCCGGACCGCTCGGCGGCGTGCCGTGCGCGGTCGCCGTGTTGTCGAAGTGGCCCGCGTCCACGTCGGCCTGCGTCATCGTGTGGCTCGCCGAGATCGTCGTCGTGTCTGACGCGCCGGGTGCCAGTGTGGCAATCGGCCCGCCCGACACCGTCGCCGTCGCATCGGTCACGGTTACACCGGTCAGCGCCACGGTGCCTGTGTTCTTCACGGTAAAGCTGTATGTGATCACCTGGCCCGCCGCGGAGTAATTCGGCTGGTTTGAGAACTGGAGGATGGAAATGGACGCACTGGCAAAGGCATTGGACGCCCCCAGCACGGTCATCACCAGCACAAGCATCATCCCCCGGACGGTTTTCATTCCGTTCATGGCCTTCGTCCTCCTGCGTTACCGCCTGTAGGCCGGCAACACTGCGCTACCTTGAAACCTTAGGACCAAACGGCTTCGCCGTGTTCTTAAGAATGATGCTGGCGATCAGGCAGGCGCCGGGAGCGCAAGAGGGTTGCTGGGGTCGATACGGACTAGCGCCTTTGCTGCAACCCCGCGCCAGGAAACGCATGAACACGTATGGATACATTTCGCCTGTGGAGGTTTTGCCGCGGTGAGATTCCCGACATATCCTTGATTACTGCGCACCTACCCAGTCTCCAAAAACTGCCATTGACCGTCTCCGCATTCAAAAACTACCCCTGCGGATCAGCCAATAAAAATGCTACAACTTCCTGTTCCCGTTGTCAAGCAAAATAAAACTCCCCACTCCCGGCTTGCGCCGCTAAAGCGGCCGTGGGGCTTCAGAATCCCCGTTGTCGACTGCCCATGAAGCGTGCCGATCTGTCTGCCGATATTCCCGTAGATCCCGGGCTGCACAGAACAGCCAGCACTTGACCGGTTCCGGATTCCTGCCCGCACGCATTCACACGCCCATGAGCGCAGCGCCGGGACTCGTACTCTCAAGTAACGGGTGTGCGTTCTTGCACACCCGTGATTGAACCGTGCCCGGCAAATCTCCCCTGTTTCCCGGCATATAGTGCGTACTGCCCTTGGTGAATGCCCCTTGGGGCACATCCCTTTAATCTTCGTCGTGGTCCCGAAAAGCGTTTCTGGGCCGCGGTTTATGCCCTTCGCAAAAGGTGGCATGATGTTTGCTTATGAATCCTGATGTAATAAGCATGTTTGTGACCATCGCTGCCATAAGGAAAGGTGTGGATCATGAAGTGACTGCATCAGGTTGCGTCACGGGGAAGACTCGGTGTCGGGCCGACTGCCGCCGGACCAGCGCGGCTGTAACAAACGTGAGGCCGTGTCCAATAGAGGAGTAAGGCCATGCAAAGGTTTTGTTGGGACAACAGTTATTCCGTGGGTGTCAAGTCGATTGATGAACAGCACAAGGTGTGGATAGAAAGGCTCAACAGCCTGTCTGCGGCCATCGAATCGCACCAGGGAGCGCGCCAGGTCTCCAAGACGCTGGACTTCATGATGGACTATGTGGAATTTCACTTTGCCGCAGAAGAGAGCCTTATGGAGGCAAAGTGCTATCCCGCCTTTGCGCAGCACAAGCAGGAGCATCAGCAGTTTCGCGCCACCCTGATGGATTTGTTTGTTTTGGAATTGAACGAAGAGGACTCCGTCGGCAGGATCGCCGATTCAATCAACAATTTCCAAGTCTCCTGGCTTAAAAACCATATCCAGCAAACAGACAGGAAGCTTGCGGCGTTTCTCCGGGAAAGGGATGCCGCACTTTGCGGGGACACCGGCCCGTCCCTCCAGACAGTTCATCCGACGCCGAAGGACGCGAGTCCCAATCTCCAAGAAGCCGCCGCTCCGGGCTCCCCATATCCCGTCCTTCCCAAGAATCCCACATGGTAACAGCCGACGCCCCCCCGCGCCCTGCCCCGCATTGATCCCTTCAGGGACCGCCGCCCGGCGCCCGATCGCGGCAACCGCAAACCAAGAGCCTCCCCACCCCAACGGGGCAGGGAGGCCCGCCTGCATGCTTTCGTCCCGCACCCTTTCCCGTGTCGCTCGGGAAGGGAATGTTCTATGGCGTTATTGTAAAGGCGCCGTCGCTCAAGTCCTCCACCGTGTTGTTAACCGCAGAAATCACGTGGACCTTGTACGCACTGCCTGCGTCCAGCCAAATGGGAACCGCCCAGGCCATTTGTCCGTCCGCAGCCGCGGCCGCCCCAAGCCAGAGGACATCTGCCCCGCCCACACTCAGAAAGACGGCCACGTCCCCTGTCACACCGGTCTGACTCCAGGTGATGGGGTGGCTTTGGCCCTGGGCCCATGTCTCCCCCCCATTCGGGGAGGTGACCGTAAGCGTTGCGGTTGTGGCGGCAATGGTGAATGTGCCGTCGCTCAGATCCTCAATTGTGTTGTTGTCCGCGGAAGTCACATGGATTCTGTAGGCGCCGCCCGGCGTTACCGAGGCGGGAACCGTCCAGGACAGTTGTCCGGCCGAAGCCAGAACCCCGCCAAGCCAGTTGGTGTCCACGCCGTTCTCGTTCAGATAGACCGCCACCTCGCCTGTCACGCCGGCCGCATTCCACGTGATGGCGTATGTTTGGCCCTGCGTCCAAGTCTCTCCGCCGTTCGGGGAGGTGACCGCAAGCGGGGACGCGCCGGGAACAATACTGAATGTGTTGTCGCTCAAATCTTCAATCGCGTTGTTGTCCGCCGAAACCACATGTATCCTGTACGCGCTGCCCGGCGTCACCGACACCGGAATGGTCCAGGCCAGTTGCCCGTCCGCGGCCGCGGCGGTTCCGAGCCAAAGGACGTCCGCGCCATTCTGGCTCAGTTGGACGTCCACCCCGCCTGTCACACCGGCCTGATTCCAGGTAATGGCGTAGGTTTGGCCCTGCATCCATGTTTCTCCGCCGTTCGGGGAGGTGACATGGAGCGAGGCGGTTGTGGGGGCGATGGTGAATGCGCCGTCGCTCAAATCCCCGATCTCGTTGTTGTCCGCCGAAATCACATGCATCCTGTACGCGCTGCCCGGCGTCACCGAGACCGGAATGGTCCAGGCCAGTTGCCCGGCCGAAGCCGAAGCCGCTCCGAGCCAGAGGATGTCTGCGCCGTTCTCCCTCAGATAAACCGCAACGTCGCCTGTCACACCGATCGCGTTCCACGTAACGGCGCAGGTTTGGCCCTGTGTCCATGTCTCCCCGCCGTTCGGGGAGATTACCGTGAGCGGGGGCGGGGGCGGGACAATCGTGAAGGTGTTGTCGCTCAGGTCCTCAATCACGTTGTTGTCCGCGGAAATCACATGCATTCTGTATGCACCGCCCGGCGTCAGCGAGGCGGGAATGGTCCAGGACAGTTGCCCGGTTGCGGCCGCAGCCCGTCCAATCCAGACCAAGTCCGTTCCGTTCACACTCAGATGAACGCCCACCTCGCCTGTCACGTCAGTCTCGTTCCAGGTGACCGTGTAGGTTTGGCCCTGCGTCCATGTCTCGCCGCCGTTCGGGGAGGTCACACTGAGCGAGGCAGTCGTGGGGGCAATGGTGAATGTGCCGTCGCTCAGGTCCCCGACGGCGCTGTTGGCCGCGGAGATCACATGGATCCTGTATCCGCCGCCCGGCGTCACCGAGATGGGAACCCTCCAGGACAGTTGCCCGGCCGCGGCGGAAACCCCGCCAATCCAGAGGGTGTCCGCCCCGTTTGCGCTCAGATAGACCGACACATCCCCCGTCACACCGATCGAGTTCCACGTGACAGGATAGGTCTGGTCCTGCGTCCATGTCTCGCCGCCGTTCGGGGAGGTCACCGTAAGCGGGGGCGGGGCGGGAACAATCGTGAAGGTGTTGTCGCTCAGATCCGTGACCGTATTGATGTCCGCAGAAATCAGGTGT
The DNA here is from genome assembly GCA_903922535.1 of Candidatus Hydrogenedentota bacterium. The sequence continues at coordinate 8,873 of CAIXUF010000513.1, read as the reverse complement.
ATCCTGTACGCGCTGCCCGGCGTCACCGAGGCGGGAATGGTCCAGGACAGTTGCCCGGCCGAAGCCGCGGCTGATCCAATCCAGACAATGTCTGCGCCGTTTTCACTCAGTTGAACGCCCACCTCGCCTGTCACGTCGGCCTGGTTCCAGGTGACCGCGTAGGTTTGGCCCTGTGTCCATGTCTCGCCGCCGTTCGGGGAGGTGACCGTAAGCGCGGCGCTTGTCGGGGCAATGATGAACGTGCCGTCGCTCAAATCCTCAATTGCGCCGTTGTCCGCGGAAGTCACATGAACCCGGTACGCGCTGCCCGGCGTCACTGAATAGGGAACTGTCCAGGAAAACTGCCCTGCCGATGCCGAAACCCCGCCAAGCCAGTAGGTGTCCGCGCCATTCACGTTGAGATGAACCGACACGTCGCCTGACACACCGGTCTCATTCCACGTGATGGTGTAGGTCTTGCCCTGCGTCCACGTCTCCCCGCCATTCGGGGAGGTGACTGTAAGCGGGGATGGAGGGGAAACAATGGTGAACGCATTGTCACTCAGGTCTTCAACCAGTTCTTTGTTTGCGGAAGTCACATGTATCCTGTACGCGTTGCCCGGCGTCACGAAGGTGGGAATGGTCCAGGACAGTTGCCCGGCCGTGGCCGCGGCCAATCCAAGCCAGAGAGTGTCTGCGCCGTTCTCACTCAGATGAACGCCCACATCGCCCGGCACGCTGCTCGCGTTCCACGTGATTGCGTAGGTTTGGCCCTGCGTCCATGTCTCCCCGCCGTTCGGGGAGGTGATGACGAGACTGGGGCACGGGCCGCCCGACACCACCAAGTTCACCGCACTGCCATAACGCGCCGGGCCGGGGGCCGCCGGACTCTGGCTGACCACGCTGCCCACCGCCACTGTGTTGCTGCAACCGGTCGTGACCGTGCCGACCGTCAGCATGGCCGTCCGCACCGCCGCTTGCGCAGCCGACTGCGTTTGACCCGCCACATCGGGCACTGTCCGGAAAGTCAGCACACATCCGGCCATCGACAGGCACGCCGCCAGCATGGCCATTCCCGGCATCCACGACATTTTTCTCATTAAACACACTCCTGTCCTGCACAGCCCTGGGGCACATATGCGGCACGGCAACCATTCTCTCCGGAATTCGGCGAAGTTCAAGTCCGCTCATGTGCAGATAACAAAGTATAGGTTGGAATGGCGTCGGCGTCAAGTATGGCAAGAACCCGTGTGGCAAGAACCCGTGGCAGAACCCGCAGTTAGTTGCCAACGCAACGTCAGTGCCCTTATTGGCACCCGTAATGAGACTGTGCGTGATCGCCCCAGCCACTTTTCCCAACATCTTCCGTCAAAGGGGCAGGCCAAAAAGAAACGCAGTTCGTCGCGCGACCCGGCAGATTAGCAAGAACCGGGGGCAGTTCCCCTCCGGCCATACGCCGAACGGCAGCGGAACACACACAAGCAAAGGGCCTCCCAACCCCAATGGGGTCGGGAGGCCCAACTCTGTTCGTCGGCTTCCTGCCCTTTCCCGGTATCTACCGGGAAAGACGCATCTTAGGGCGCTATCGTGAATGTGTTGGTGGTCACATCCATAATCGAGTTGTCAAGTCCGTAGACCGTCTCAACCCTGTACCCGCTGCCAGGAACAAGCGATGCGGGAATTGTCCATTCGCTCTGTCCGGTATGGCCCAACCCGATCCAGTCGACCAATTCTCCGTCCCGGGTCACATACACGCCCACATCACCGGGCAAACCGGCCTGATTCCATGTGACAAGGTGCGTCTCGCCCACCCGCCACACCTCGCCGCCGCTGGGCGTGATGACATTGAGCGGGTCGCCGGGAGCCGGTGCCATGGTAAACACGCCGTCGCTCAGATCCTCAACTGCCGCGTTGTCCACGGAAATCACATGGATCTCGTAGGCGCTGCCCGGCATCACGAATTCAGGCGGAATCGTCCAGGACAGTTGCCCGACCGCGGCGGACACTGTGCCGAGCGACAGGGTGTCCGCACCGTTCTCGTTCAGAAACACCGTCACGTCGCCGCCCACAGCGCTCTGGTTCCACGTGATGAGGCGCGTTTCGCCCTGAGCCCATGTCTCTCCGCCGTTCGGCGAGGTGACCGCAAGTGTGCCCACGACAGGAGCGGCACCCGCGATGGTGAACACGCTGTCGCTCTGGTCCTGAATGGAGTTGTCAGGCCCATAGACCACGACAACCTTGTAGTCGTTCCCGGGAATGGTCCCTTCGGGGATCGTCCACTCGTACTTCCCGGTCGTACTCGCTCCGAACCACTCGACCATCACACCGTTCTTCGTCAGATAGGCACCCACTGCGCCCGGCAAATCAGCCTGGTTCCATGCAACGGTGTACGTTGTCCCGATCTCCCATGTCTCACCGCCGTTGGGAGTGATGACCTGGAGCGGACTGAGACCGCCCAACTCGATGGTGAACACGCCGTCGCTCAGATCCTCAACCGAGTTGTTGTCCCCGGAAATCAGATGGATCTTGTACGCGCTGCCCGGCGTCACCGAGGTGGGAACCGTCCAGGACATCTGCCCGGCCGAAGCCAACGCCTGGCCAAGCCACAGGGTGTCCACGCCGTTCTCGTTCAGGAGCACGCCCAACTGGCCGCTCACCGCGTTCGCGGTCCAAGTGATCAGGTGCGTGTCACCCTGCGCCCATTTCTCTCCGCCATTCGGCGCGGTAAGCGCAAGCGTGGACACCGCGCTGGCAGGCTCAATGGCAAACGTGCCGTCACTCAGGTCCTCATACCGGTTGTTGTCACCATAGATGATGTGAACCTTGTACTCACTGCCCAGCGTCAGCGATGTCGGAACGGTCCAGGACACTTGCCCGTCCTGCGCCAGGGCCGCACCCATCCAAAGGATGTCGCTGCCGCCCGTGTACAGGAAGACTCCGACAAAGCCGCTCAGGTCAGCCCGGGCGTTCCACGTGACAAGGTTGGTTTCGCCCTGAATCCACGTCTGTCCGCCGTTCGGCGCGATCAGCGTGAGCGGAGGCGCCGTGACTGTGAACACGTTGTCGCTCGAGTCCTCGATCGAGTTGTCGTCACCGGAGACCAGATGGATCCTGTATGTGCTGTCCGGCGTCACCCATGTGGGAACGGTCACGGTCGCCTGGCCGGCCGAAGTCGCAGGCCCGCCAAGCCACGCCACGTCGGTCCCGTTCTGATTCAGCAGGACAGCCACCGCGCCGGCCACACCGTTTGAGTTCCAGGTGACACGCTGGGTCTCGCCCTGAATCCACTCCTCCCCGCCGTTCGGGGAGGTGACTTCGAGCGGCTCCACCGCAGGAGCCGCGACGGTGAACGTGCCGTCGCTGAGATCCTCAACCGCGTTGTTCTCCGCAGAAATCAAGTGGATCCTGTACGCACTGCCCGGGGTCACCCAGCCGGGAACCGTCCAAGTCATCATCCCGGCCGAAGCCGCGGCCTGGCCAAGCCACTGCGTGTCCGCGCCGTTCTCGTTCAGGAGCACAGCCACCTGGCCTGTCAGACCTATCTGGGTCCACGTGATGGTCTGCGCATCGCGCTGCAGCCATGTCTCTCCGCCGTTCGGGGAGGTGACGGTGATGCTCATGCACGGACCCGTGGAGACCACCAGGCCAACCGGGGAGCCGTACAGTGCCAAATCGCCCGCCGGACTCTGGCTGATGACATTGCCCGCCGCAACCGTGGCGCTGCAATCGGTCGCAACCGTGCCGACGGTCAGCTCGGCCGCCAACACTGCGGCCTGTGCCGCTGTCTGCGCCATGCCGACCACGTTGGGCACCGTCACTTCGCACAAGCCCGGCAGCACGGTCAGCGTGACCAGGCTGTCAGTCTTGTTGCCCGCAACGTCGGTCGCCGTAACGGTCACGCTCGTCACGCCCTTGCTGACGGTGGCGCCTGCGGCCGGGGACTGGCCCAGCGTCACAAGACCGCCGCACGTGTCCGAAGCCACCACGCCCGCCGTGAAGTCAGGCACGAGTGCCTTGCAGGAGGCGTCGCCGTCAACGGTCTTGTTCGCAGGCGCCGTCGTGAAGACCGGCGGCGTCGTGTCGAGCACGGTCAGGGTGATCATGCTGTCGGTCTTGTTGCCCGCCGCGTCGGTCGCCGTCACGGTCACGCTTGTCACGCCCTTGCCGACGGAGCTGTTCTTCGCCGGGGACTGGCTCAGCGTCACGGTGCCAGCGCAGGTGTCCGCCGCCACAACGCCCGCCGTGAAGTCAGGCACCAGGGCCTGGCACGACGCGTTGGCGTTCATGGTCTGGCTCAACGGCGGCGTCGTGAAGACCGGCACCGTCTTGTCGAGCACGGTCAGCGTCACCACGACGTTGGTCTTGAGGTTCGACGCGTCCGTCGCCGTCACGGTGACGTTCGTCACGCCCTTGCCGACGACGCTGTTCTTCGCCGGGGACTGGGTCGGCGTCACCGGACCGCTGCAGGCGTCTGTCGCCACAACGCCCGCGGTGAAGTCAGGCACCAGGGCCTGGCACGACGCGTTCGCGTCAATGGTCTTGTTCGACGGCGGCGTTGAGAAGACCGGCGCGGTCGTATCCATGACGAGCACCGTCCGCACAACCTCGTTCGCGCTGTTGTTTGCCGCGTCCTTAACGTTGTAGCGCACCGTGTACGTCCCGGTCGCCGCCGTGTTGACGGTGCTGGTGCGCACGATGCTGGACGTCAGGCTGCCCGCGCAGGCGTCCGTTGCGGTAGCGCCGAGTTCGGTGTACGTTCCGCCGCACTCGACGGTGACCGTGGACGGGCCGGTGCGCGTGATGACCGGCTTGATGGTGTCCGCAACCGTCACAGTCCGCGTGGCCACTCCGGTGTTGCCCGAGGCGTCCGTCGAGGAGTAGGTGATGGGGTATACGCCGCGCACGCCCGCAAGCACGCTGCCGGTGCGCACGATGCCCGCCGTCAGTGTGCCTGTGCATGCATCAACGGAGGTCGCGCCCTGTTCGGTGTAGGTGCCGCCGCATTCGACGGTGACCGAGGCCGAACCGTTCACGGTGACCACCGGCGCGGTCCTGTCGGCAACCGTCACCGTGCGCGTGACCTCCGTGGCACTGTTGTTTGCCGCGTCCTTCACGTTGTACCGCACGGTGTACGTGCCCACCGTCCCCGTTATCACGGTGCCGGTGCGCACGATGTCGGCCGTCACGTTGCCGGAGCAGCCGTCAGCGGCGGTTGCGCCCAGTTCGGTGTAGCTGCCGCCGCACTCGACGGTCACCGAGGCCAAACCGGTCAGGGTGATGATCGGTGCGGTCCTGTCAAGAACCGTCAGCGTCACCGTGCTGTTTGCCTTGTTGCCCGCCGCGTCCGTCGCCGTCACGGTCACGTTCGTCACGCCCTTCGTGACCGATGCGCCCGCAGCCGGGGACTGGCCCAGCGTCACAAGGCCGCTGCACGTGTCCGCAGCAACCACGCCTGCCGTGAAGTCGGGCACGAGCGCCGCGCAGGAGGCGTCGGCGTTGATGCTCTGCGCCACTGCCGGAGAGGTGAAAATCGGCGCGGTCACGTCGGCCACGGTCAGCGTCACCGCACTGTGGGCCTTGTTGCCCGCCGCGTCGGTCGCCGTCACGGTCACGCTCGTCACGCCCTTGGTGACCGGTGTTCCCGCAGCCGGGGACTGGCTCAGCGTGGCAACGCCGCACGTGTCCGCGGCAACCACACCCGCCGTGAAGTCGGGCACCAGCGCCGCGCAGGAGGCGTCGGCGTTAATGCTCTGCGCCACAGGCGGAGTCGTGATGACCGGCGCGGTCACGTCAAGCACGGTCAGCGTCACCGTGCTGTCGGTCTTGTTGCCCTCAACGTCGGTCGCTGTCACGGTCACGTCCGTCACGCCCTTCGTGACCGGTGTGCCCGCCGTCGGGGACTGGTCAAGCGTCACAAGGCCGCCGCACGCGTCCGCCGCTTCCACGCCCTGCGTGAAGTTGGGAACGAGCGCCGCGCACGATGCGTCGGCGTCAACCGTCTGCGCCACTGGCGCGGCGCTGAAGACCGGTCCGGTGACGTCAAGCACGGTCAGCGCAACAACGCTGTCAGCCTTGTTGCCCGCCGCATCAGTCGCCGTCACGGTCACGTTTGTCACACCCTTGCTGACGGAACTGTCCGCCGCCGGGGTCTGGCTCAGCGTCACAAGGCCGCTGCACGTGTCCGCCGCTTTCACGCCCGCCGTGAAGTCGGGAACAAGCGCCGCGCAAGACGCGTCCGCGTTAACCGTCTGCGCCACCGGCGCAACAGTAATCTCCGGAACCGTAATGTCAAGCACGGTCAGTGTCACCGTGCTGTCGGTCTTGTTGCCCTCAACGTCGGTCGCTGTCACGGTCACGTTCGTCACGCCCTTCGTGACGGAACTACTGTACGCAACCGGGGACTGGCTCAGCGTCACGGAGCCGCCTGCGGCATCCACCGCCACAACGCCCAGCGTGAAGTCGGGCACACGCGCCGCGCAGGAGGCGTCCGCGTCAACCGTCTGCGCCACCGGCGCGACGGTAAACACGGGGCCGGTGATGTCAAGCACCGTCAGCGCAACCGTACTGGTGGCCATGTTGCCCGCCACGTCCGTGGCCGTCACGGTCACATCCGTCACGCCCTTGCCGACCGAGGCGCCCGCAACCGGGGACTGGCCCAGCGTCACAAGGCCGCCGCACGTGTCCACAGCAACCACGCCCAGCGTGAAGTCAGGCACAAGCGCCTGGCCCGAGGCGTCCGCATCGACCGTCTGCGCCACAGGCGCCGCGGTGAATTCAGGCGCCGTCTTGTCAAGCACGGTCAGCGCAACCACGCTGTCGGTCTTGTTACCCTCGGCATCCGTCGCGGTCACGGTCACGTCCGTCACGCCCTTCGTGACCGGTGCGCCCGCCGCCGGGACCTGGCCAAGCGTCACAAGGCCGCTGCACGTGTCCGCAGCGACCGCGCCCTGCGTGAAGTCGGGCACAAGCGCCGCACAGGAGGCGTCGGCGTCAATCGTCCGCGCCACTGGCAGGGTCGTGAATGTCGGCGCTGTCATATCAAGCACGGTCAGCGAGACAACGCTGTTTGCCGTGTTGCCCGCCTCGTCCATCGCCGTCACGGTCACGCTCGTCACGCCCTTCGTCACCGGGCTGTCGGCCGCCGGGGACTGGGTCAGCGTCACAAGGCCGCTGCACGTGTCCACCGCAACCACACCCGCCGTGAAGTCCGGAACAAGCGCCGCGCAGGAGGTGTCGGCGTCAATCGTCTTGTCCGACGGCGCTGTCGAGAAGCTCGGCGCCGTCTTGTCGAGCACCGTCAATGTCACGACGCTGTCCGTCGTGTTGCCGGCCTCGTCGCCCGCCGTCACGGTCACGTCCGTCACGCCCTTGGTGACCGGTGTGCCCGCCGCCGGGACCTGGCCAAGCGTCACAAGGCCGCCGCATGTGTCCGCAGCAACCACGCCCAACGTGAAGTCGGGCACAAGCACCGCGCACGAGGCGTCGGCGTCAACCGTCTGCGCCACTGGCGCGGCGGTGAACTCAGGCGCCGTCTTGTCGAGCACGGTCAGCGTCACGACGCTGTCCGTCGTGTTGCCCACGGCGTCCGCCGCCGTGACCGTAACGCTTGTCACGCCCTTGGTCACGGGGCTGTCCGCCGCCGGGGACTGGCTCAGCGTCACAAGGCCTCTGCACGTGTCCCCAGCAACCACGCCCGCCGTGAAGTCAGGAACAAGCGCCGCGCAGGAGGCGTCGGCGTCAATCGTCTGATCTGTCGGCGCAGTCGTGAAGCTCGGCGCTGTCTTGTCGAGCACGGTCAGCGTCACGACGCTGTCGGCCTTGTTGCCCGCCGCGTCGGTCGCCGTCACGGTCACGTCCGTCACACCCTTCGTGACGGAGCTGTCCGCCGCCGGGCTCTGGCTCAGCGTCACAAGGCCGCTGCACGTGTCCGAAGCAAGCACGCCCAACGTGAAGTCGGGAACAAGCGCCGCGCACGACGCGTCCGCATCAATCGTCTGCGCCACCGGCGCGATGGTGAATGTGGGCGCCGTCTTGTCGAGCACGGTCAGCGTCACAACGCTGTCGGTCTTGTTGCCGTCGGCGTCGGTCGCCGTCACGGTCACGTCCGTCACGCCCTTCGTGACAGAACTGTCCGCCGCCGGGGTCTGGGTCAGCGCCGCAGGCCCGCTGCACGTGTCCGCGGCAACCGCGCCCTTCGTGAAGTCGGGAACAAGCGCCGCGCACAACGCGTCCGCGTCAATCGTCTGCGACACCGCCGGGCTGCTGAAGACCGGTCCGGTCTTGTCAACAACCGTCAGCGCAACCGCGCTTTCGGTCGTGTTGCCGGCCTCGTCCGTCGCCGTCACGGTCACATCCGTCACGCCCTTCGTGACCGGGGTGCCCGCCGCCGGGGACTGGCCAAGCGTCACATGGCCGCTGCACCTGTCCGCAGCAACCACGCCCAACGTGAAGTCGGGAATGAGCGCCGCGCAGGAGGCGTCGGCGTCAATCGTCTGCGACACCGGCGAAGCCGTGAAGAACGGCGCCGTCTTGTCGAGCACGGTCAGCGTCACGACGCTGTCCGTCGTGTTGCCCGCCTCGTCGCCCGCCGTCACGGTCACGTCCGTCACGCCCTTCGTGGCCGGGGTGCCCGCCGCCGGGACCTGGCCAAGCGTCACAAGGCCGCCGCATGTGTCCGCAGCAACCACGCCCAACGTGAAGTCGGGCACAAGCACCGCGCAGGAGGCGTCGGCGTCAACCGTCTGCGCCACAGGCGCGGCGGTGAACTCAGGCGCCGTCTTGTCGAGCACGGTCAGCGTCACGACACTGTCCGTCGTGTTGCCCACGGCGTCCGCCGCCGTGACCGTAACGCTTGTCACGCCCTTGGTCACGGGGCTGTCCGCCGCCGGGAACTG
>CAIXUF010000512.1 GCA_903922535.1 Candidatus Hydrogenedentota bacterium | reverse complement strand
GAGGTCTGTGAGGGCATGGCGCATGGACGGTGTCATGGACGGGGCATCCATCCGCTTACACTCGACGCCGTAGCGGCGACCATTCTTGAAGAGCAGGAGATCCAGTTCCGCGCCGCCGTGGGTGGCCCAGAAATAGGCTTCGTCGGGATCGGTGAGGTTCAGAATTTGCTCGATGGCGTAGCCTTCCCAGGACGCGCCGCATTTGGGGTGTGTGAGCAGGTCCCTTTCCGTGCGGATGCCCAGAAAATAGTGAAGAAGCCCGGTATCGCGAATATAGATCTTGGGGGCTTTCACCTGACGTTTGTTCAAGTTCGCGTGCCAGGGTTGGAACTGGCGGATCATAAAGACGCCGGTGAGGATGTCGAGATAGCGCCGGACGGTGGGTTCGCTGATGCCCAAGGCACGGGCGGGTTCGGCTGCGTTCCAGGTCTGGCCGTGGTAATGCGAAAGGATGGTCCAGAAACGGTGCATGGCCGTGGATGGGGCTACGATCCCCCACTGCGGCAGATCGCGTTCGAGGAGCAGCGCAATGAAGTTCTTGCGCCATGCCAGACTGTCCGCATCGCTCCGGGCGAGGACCGAGAGGGGAAAGGCGCCGCGGCGCCAGTGGCGGGAAAGGGCCTGCAGACCGACTTCCGCGATGCTGAACCCGCCCATCTGCACGATTTCCGCCCGGCCAGCAAGCGATTCCGAAGACTGGCGAAGCAGATCCGGGGAGGCGCTCCCGAGAATCAGGAACCGGGCTGGCAGCGGGCGCCGATCCGCCAGGACGCGCAAGATGGGGAACAGGTCTGGCCGTCGTTGCACCTCGTCGATCACGACCAGGCCGCGCAAGTCCCGCAAGGCGGTCATGGGTTGATCCAGCCGCATGGCGGCGGCCGGATCTTCCAAGTCGAAATAGTTGGGCGATTCCTCCTGCACCAGTGTGCGGGCCACAGTGGTCTTGCCGCATTGGCGCGGTCCCACGAGTACCACAACCCGGCTGCGTTTCAGAGCTGTGCGGACATGCTGCAGGAGTTCCGGACGTTTCATGACGGCAACATCCTACCATGAAATACGAAAGCGTCAATTGCGATTTTCGTTCTTGAACTTTCGCTCCGACGGGGCAAGCCCGTCGTGGGCGAAGGCCCATATCAAACGGGACGGCGGCGGGGTTTTGTCAGACTTCGGTTTGAACTGTTGCATTTTTTGCAACAGTTGCCTCCGACGACAACTCGCTGGTGGCAAAGATGTTGCGTATAGTGCGTGTCCCTACCATAGGGAGAGTTATCAGATTATTATTTCGAAATGATCTGGATGCGGAAGGGGCTTTATTTTGCCATCACCAGATGACGAATTGATGAGATCGCCCTGATGATTACGGGGATGCCGCCAGATGTGCTCCGCCGCGCGCCGTAGGCGCCCGCACGGAGCGTTACGGCGGCGGGGGCTGTGGTTCTTTTGTCCCCGGCCAGGCAAGCCGCTGGTGGGCGTGATGATCCCCAGGCGTCTTGAGACTGACACCCGTCGCCATCGTCACGGCGAGCAGAAACGATAGAACCTGCCCGAATAGTTCGTCCAGTCGGGATCACTG
>CAIXUF010000511.1 GCA_903922535.1 Candidatus Hydrogenedentota bacterium | reverse complement strand
GTTGTTTTTCGACCCATGCGCGCCGGGTCCGGTGCGCCCGCTTCTTCCACCGCTTTGAGCACTTGTTTGCGTCACCCGGCCTGGACAAGTCCGTGGGCAGGGTGGAAGTCTACGGCGCGCAGGAAGGACGGCCGGTCCGCAAAGACTTTACCTACTCCGGGCACATTGCCGAGATTACCACCATCCCCGCATGGATTGCCGCAAAATGGCTGGCACAGGGCAGGTTTGACGACAAGCCCGGCGGGGTCTATGCGGCCGAACGTCTGCTCGAAGATCCCGACCCGTTCATCGCGGCGTTGCGCGAAATGGGTGTGGCAATCGTTGAATATGATCTTGCATCAGAACAGGCATGACAATGGGACGCAGGATGGATAATCTTGGAGCAGCAGAGCCACAACCAAAGAATCCAGAATTCAGAATCCAGAATCCAGAAGAAGAACAGCTAACCACGGAACACACGGACGGGACACGGAAAGAAGCAAGAAAATCACCGCAGCTTGCGAGGATTTTCAGGCATAGTAGTACAGAGGATTCCGATGTCTCTTCGGTTCATCCTGTCCATCCCGTGATTCATGTTAATTCCTCTTCTGTCCTATTTCGCAGCACTGTCCGCCAATTTCATGCATTCTTTCGAAGAAGTTCATTACACCCCGTCGGCAAACCATGTTGTGCAAACAGGATGGATGTCTCTTCCATGCGGCCTTTGCGGTGAGTGTTCTCTTCAGCTTTCCCGGATAGAACGGAAGAAAACAAAGAAGGGGCAAGTGATTTCTTCCCCCGGTTCCTGAGGCGGCTGTACCCTTCGCACACGAGGGCTTGCCCACCCGACGGACCCATGTCGGGGACAGCTTTCCCTCTTCTTTCACGAGGACGGCAACTCCATGCCTGCGCCGCCCTTGACCCATGGATGTTCTGGGGGTACAATGTGGTTACTGGAGACGACCACATGAACAGTTACACAACACGGCTGATCCGCGTGGGCAACTCGCGGGGGGTGCGCATTCCAAAACTAATGATAGATCAGGCAGGCCTCGGCGAGGAGGTCGAAATCTCGGTGCGGCGGGAGGGGCTCATGATTGGCCCCGTCCATGGACGGCGTGCCGGATGGGACGCACAGTTTGCCGCCATGGCCGCGCAGGGCGACGACCAGTTGCTGGACACACACCAGTCAACCGAATGGGATGACACCGAATGGACGTGGTAGTCCACCGGTTCGATGTGCATTTGGTGTGTCTTGACCCGACGGTTGGGAGCGAGATCAAGAAGACGCGCCCATGCCTGGTGCTTTCACCGGACGAAATGAACAGACATATAGCCACCATCATCGTGGCGCCCATGACCACCGCCGACCGACCTTATCCCACCCGGGTGCCCTGCCGGTTTCAGGGCAAGACAGGCCAGGTGGTGCTCGACCAAATTCGGACGGTGGACAAGAAACGTCTGATAAAACGTCTCGGAAAAATAAGCGAAGCCACACAGAAGGCTGTGCTTGCCGCCCTTGCGGAATTGTTTGTGGAGTAAAGCGCGTTCCCAACACCGACAACCGCGCGAAAGCGCCGGGAAACCTGCTCAAGAATGTTTTCCAGAAAAGACACCCCTGACCCCAGCCGTGCGGAAGGTTCTCCGGCATCCTCCGGACGTGTCAGGCGCAGGGGCTGTCTTTCTCGCGCGCTGATTGTTCTCCTCTTGTGCGCCGTGTTGCCCGTGGCCCTGCTTGCCGCCATGGAAGGTGTTCTTCGCGCGGCCCACTATGGCCGTTCCACGCGGCCGTTCATAGAAAAACAGTGCGACGGGAAGACGGTGTACTTTCGCAACAAAGCCTTCGTCGAACAGTTCTTCTCCGAGTCGATTCGCGGCCAATGGGAAGAGCCGGAGTTTGAGGTGCTTGCGGAGAAGCCGGCGGACACTGTCCGGATCTTTGTGTTCGGCAGTTCGGCGGCCATGGGCTGGCCGGCCTACCGCTTCGCTTTTCCCCATCTGCTGGAAGTGATGCTGACGGTCGCCTATCCGCAGACCCATTTTGAGGTGTACAACGCGGCGTACTGGGGGTTGAACTCGCATGCCATGCGCGTCATGGCCCGGGCGTGCGCGAAACTGAAACCCGACCTCTTTCTCGTCTACATGGGCAACAACGAGATTCACGGCCCCTTCGGCCTGAGAAGCGGTTTTCGCAGCACGGCAGGGCCGCCAAGCCTGACCGCCATCCGCGCCAAAATCTGGCTGGGCGATCTTCGCCTGGTGCAACTCATGCGCGGCGTCCCCGGAACTCCGCCCAAGCCGACACCCGACGCAGTCAGTCTGCCGGATGCCCGTCCGGACGATCCCCGGCTCAACAACATCTACGAGAACTTCCAAAAGAATCTGGAGGACATCTGCGACGCCGGGACCGGCGCGGGGGCCAGGGTCATCCTCTCAACCGTGGGTGCAAATCTCCGCCACTGGCCGCCCGCTGCCGATATGCACCTGCATCCACTGTCCGCGTCCCAGTTGTCCGACTGGGACAATGCCTTCAAGAAAGGCGCGGCCCTGCAAGACGCGGGATCATACCCGGACGCCGCGCAGGCGTACCGGCAGGCTGAAACCATCGACGACACCCACGCCGGACTGGCATTCCGGCTCGGGCAGTGCTGCTGGGAACTCGGCGACTATGAGAACGCACGCGCCCATTTCACGCGCGCCCTCGATCTCGACACCTTTGACTGGGTGCGCGCAAAGACACCCATAAACGACGCCATCGCGCGCGTGGCCGCGAAAAAGGGGCCGAACGGCGTCGCGCTGGTCGATGCGGTGCGGGCCCTTGCCGACGCCAGCCCCCACGGCATCCCGGGTGTGGATCGGTTCATTGATTCCTGCCACCTGAACCTCGACGGCAGCTATGTGCTGGCCTGCGCCATGTTCGATGAAATTGTCAGAAACCTCCCCGAAGCCGTCCGTCGGCAGGGTCCGGAGAAGCCCGTGCCGGCATCCCTTGAAGAGTGCAAACTGGCGCGCGCGCTGACCCCCGAGATGATCATCACCCCGCTGCGTCTTGTGATTGACGGCAGCCTGCGCCTGGGCAGGGAACCCACCGACGAGTTGAAACGGCAGTTGGCCGAACTGGAGCGCCAATGCCGGCCGCAAAGCCCCGGAGGGGACATGGAGGCGCTCGGAAAGGCCGTTCAGCATCCCGCGAGAGACTACGTCGTCCTCTGCGATTATGTGAACGGACTGATGTCCCAAAACAATCTCAACGCCGCGCTGGACAAGGCACGGGAACTGGCCGTCGCCTTCCCCTACCGCCGGGTAACCCACCGCATCCTGGGGCAAATTCTGGCGGATATGGGAAGACGGGAGGAGGCGGTGAAGGAGTTTGACAAAGCGGTGGCGCTGTTTCCGGACGACGCCGGAACCCATGCGCGCCGCGGCGCGGCGCTGCATATCCTGGGCAGGTTTGAAGAGGCCCTCCAGGCCTACGAAGAGGCCCTTAAATGCGACCCAAACGAATCGCTGGCCAAATGCGGCAAAGGTGATATCCTCGCGCGCAAAGGCCGGATGGAGGCGGCACGCCAGTGTTACCGGGAAGTTCTTGACCTGAACCCCCTGGACTGGTCTGCCTACGAAAAAATGTACACCTCCTTTTCCGGAGATGAGAATCCCGAAGGCCTACTCGCGGAATTCCGCAGGCTAGCGGACAAATACCTGCGCAGTTCCACTGCGCATGTGTTCTTGGGGATGGCGCTGGAAAAGGCAAAGAATACGGACGAGGCCATTGACGCGTTCAGAAAAGCCCGTGAACTGGACCCCGGCCTGCCGCCTGCCCGGAACAGCCTCGCCGCGGCACTGTGTGCAAAGGCGCGCACGAAACAGCAGCAGGGCCGGCTAAACGGGGCCCTCGCGCTGTTTCGCGAGGCCAAAACGGTGAATCCGGAGTATGAGCAGGCCAAGGCGGGCGAACAGGAAGTGCTCGGGCTAATCGGGGCAAATCCCCCAGGTCCCGGCAGTTGACACCAAAGGGTTCGTTCCGCCCGGCCATGTTCACCACGCGAAAAAAACTGCAATTCCGGAGACACATAAGGGACAAGAACTGAAGGCACCCTTGACAGTCCCCATAGTTCCCAGTATATTGCTGACATCCAGTGCTGGAATGGGCTGAACTGTAACCTGACAATATAATTCCGGTGTTCTTTCGTTGGGAGCGGGAAGATGAAATATGCCTTTCAAACAATAATATGGGGCGCCAGGCCAACAAACTACAGAGAGATACTGGCGGACATTCGGGCGTGCGGCTATGAGGGCCTGGAAATTGCCCAGGCACCGGCATTCCTGCCTCCCCCCGCTGAAATGCGGGATCTCTTGGACTACTACGGACTGCAACTGCTGTCCCTGTGCGGCGGCGGTCTCAAGGACAGGAGGGAGTACTGCCGTGAAGGCGGCATCGAATGCCGCTACTATTATGTGGAACGGGTCGATGATGCCTCTCTTGCGTATGCCCGTCACGAAGGGATCACGCTGGCGCTTCACCCGCATGTCTACAACGCCAACATCCAGGAGGAGTCGATAAAGGAGTGCCTGGACAAGTCCCCGGAGTTGCTCCTCATCCCCGACACGGCGCATCTGTATCTGGCGCGAATCGACTTCGAGGACCTTATAAAGGCGCACTATCCAAGGCTGGCATCCGTGCATCTCAAGGATTGGACGGGTATCTACGGCAGATCCTTCCAGCAGTATGCACGGGGCTTCTGCCTTCCGGGAAAAGGGGAGGTCCATCCGGAAAGGGTGCTTCAATACCTGCAAAAGAAGGACTACGGCGGGTGGGTGGTCGTCGAATGCGACCATGCAAAAACCACGCCGTCGGAGTATCTTCAGCAATCGCGCCTGTGGATCGCGGGTAACGGCGGGCACATGGCAACACCCCGCCCATTGGCGGAGCGGACGGATGTCCCGCCGGGCAGACCCGCCTGGTTGCGCTCGTCCGCCGACTCCGCGCTCGACATTTCCTGCCAGCCCAAGGGAAAGGGCTGCCTGTACCGGGACGTGTTTGACCAGTTGTGGAGGGACTCCCTGGAAGAGTTCGGCGCCGGCATGCTGCGAATCCTGTGTGAGCGCCTTTCCGGCGTGCGCTCCGCGCAGATTTGGGAGTACAGCCCGCCAAACCAACTGCTCGGACTGCTCGGAGAATACCCCGCCCACAGCATGACGCACAGCCTCTACGAGACAAAGGACTGTCCGCTGGGGCGCGCCACCGAATCCAAGTTCCTGGCGCGCGTCACCGCGGAGGACGGGGCCGCGTGGTTTGCCGGCTTCACAAAGGCCAGCCCGTGCAGTGAGGTCATGGTCCTGCCCATATTGAACACCTACAACGCAAACCAGGTGCAGTTACTGGTCACCTTCTGCTGCACGGAACCCATGGATCAGGACTGCCAGGAATTCCTGATTGTGTTCTCCGACACCATCTCGCGGGCCTATCAGATTTCCCTGGACGACCTGTGCAGGACAAAGGCCCTCCAGATTGAGCAGCGGCTCGGCGTGGGGCAGTCCTACGAGAGCTTTCTGGAGGCCGCGCTGAAAGACATCATGCGGATCATGGGATGCCGGGGGGCGAGCATCTTCCTCTCCGATGACGAAAGGAAGAGGCTCCTGTGCGCAAGCAGCTCCGGCCTTCGCTGGCGCTACGACATCCCCATTGAAAAGCAGTACTACACCGCCGATGACGAAAGCATGACGGGAAGGGTGTGGCACAGCAACGAGGCCGCGCTCATCTACAAGCCCATTGGCGGGCAATTGCCCAGGAGCGAAGAGACCGTTGTCGGAAAGGATTTGTCCCTGTGCCTTATCGTCCCCATTCGGGATCAAAGCGGCGAATCGGTCGGCGTCCTCAGGTTGAGAAGCAGAATCGCCGGAAGGCAGATGTTTTCCCTCAGCGACATGGCCATTGCGGAGTCCCTGTGCCAGGCAATCACGCCCAGCCTGCTGACGCTTCAGCAGACGGACCGGTTCCGTAAGACCATCGACAGGACCATTCACGAGATCAAGATGCCGCTCACCGCCATACGCGGCGCAGTGCAGGTGATGGAGGAGGAGATAAAGAGCAAGCACATCCGGTACAACTATGACTACATAGAGGACATCAACAGTTGGCTGCGCCTCCAGGAGCAGCAGATTCGCCGCATCGATTTCTACCGGTACAAGATCAGCGGCAGGGAGGAGAAGCTGGAGCCGGTCATCGGGCCGGTGTGGATGCTGAGGGATGTTCTTGCCCCGGCGAAGCGGCACATTGAAATCCTGCTCCAGGAAAGGCATTATGACAGGCGGCAAATCACCGACGACGGGCTGTTTCACATACCCCAGCTCTACATTGACAAGGCGATGTTCCAGCAGATCTTTTTCAACCTCCTGGGAAATGCGGTAAAATACTGCTTCAAAGACCCGAAGAGTTTCCAGGTGAGCATCCGGT
The DNA here is from genome assembly GCA_903922535.1 of Candidatus Hydrogenedentota bacterium. Next base: position 8,249 of record CAIXUF010000511.1, on the reverse strand, counting down.
CAAAGCGGGAGGGCAACAGTCTGCTCATCATCTTTGACGACCATGGAAGGGGCATCCCGGAGGGATACGAGAAAGTGATTTTCGAGCCCTATGTCCGGGGCCCCGGCGCGGACAGGTTCAACGTCTCCGGCGACGGGCTGGGACTGTGGATTGTGAGGGACCTGGTGGAGGCGCACGGCGGCAGCGTCTCCGTGACCCACCGGGCCCAGCCGACCCAGATAACCATAAAGCTGCCAAACGAACTGACCACACCCGCATGGTATGCGAATAGAACCACGAAGGGAAAGTAGCCATGGCAACGATACTGTTTGTCGACGATGAGGAAGGCGCGCTGCGCTGGCACTGCATCATGCTCGAAAACACCGGCGGGCACACCGTCGATTTCTACGGCTACGCGGAGGACGCAATAAGCCATTTGGAAAGCGTCGCGCAGCGTGAGGCACCGGACATCATTATTCTGGACATCAACATGCCCGCCGACGGCCGCTATGCAAATGATCCCACCAACACCGACGGCAGGCGCACGGGCATCCGGCTGCTGCGCGATATCTGCGCGGTGCTGCCGGTCATCCCCCCGATCATCATTCTGACGCAACTGCGAAATCCGGAAATACTCGGGGAGGCCCGCGAGGTCTACGACAAGATTGTCATCCTTGACAAACTGGCCGCCAGCCCAAGGGCGCTTCTGGACGAGGTGAACATCCTCCTTGGCGGCGCGCAAGAGGCAGAATAGAAAGAACGCATATCCGTCCTGTGCACGGACCGGAGCGTTACATCGCGGACCATGCCCGCCTGCTCGCTGACGAGAGGGCGGTGTTTGGGTATCTCCCCATTCTTCCCATGATTCCCATCTGCCCGAACCCACGGCGTTCCGCGAAGGCTGACCCGGGTGCCTTACCCCCGCCTGAGCGCCATGTTCACCACGGCCTGCACATCCGTGGCGGTCACGCCGCGCCCGTCCACGTCGGCGCCCACGGTGACCGTGGACGCGCGGCCCAGCACGGCGTTGATGACCAGTTGCAGATCCACCGCGTTGACCTGTCCGTCACCGTTCACGTCGCCGTCGGACAACCCCACATTCACCCGCGTTTCCGCGCCGTCCGCGACCGCGATGTTGTCCGCGTGATACGTGATATATCCGGGGGCGCTCCACGACAGGTTGTAGGTGCCGGGCAGCAGCGGACGCTGGTAGTTGCCCAGTCCCGCATGGCCGAACATGGGCGCGGCGTTGTTCTCCACCAGCACCTTCGTTTCAACGCCCGTCCCTGTAACGCGGTCCGTCACAAGCCCCCGCACGCCCATGTGTACGGACTCCAGATAGGCCAGCATGGACGCCTGGTTGTCCGCCCAATAACTGTCCAGCGCGCTTGCGGCGGGCCATTTCGTGTTGGACAGCTCAATGGTCACGTGCATGCCGCCGAGGAAGCGGTAGGCCCAGTCCTGCATGCCGCCCGTGATCGAGTACCACGCGCTGCCGTTCGTGATGCCGTTCGTGAACTGGGTGCTCGCGTGCATGGTCGGGTTGAGCGACGCATAGCGGAGTGAAATGTTCCTGTACAGGGCGTCGTCGGGCGAGATCGCAACCTGGCCGCTGGCCACGCCCGGCACGTAGTCGTAGGGGTAATTCACCACCACGGAGCCGGTGTGGAGATTCGCGGCCAGCGTGAATCCCTCTTCCGCATACCAGCGCATGACCGCGGCCACTTCGGGCTGCCTGCCCGTGTCCCCCAGCGCCTCGCCGTCGAAGAGGGTCGTCGTGAAGTCGCTGGCATAGGTGGGAAAGGAGCGGTTGAGGTCAATGCCGTTGGCGTTGTAGCGGGTGTGGCTGTCCATCCCGTCGGGGTTCATCAGCGGCAGCACCCAGATTACCGTGTTGTCGACCAGCGCCGTCACGTCCGTGTCGGTCCCGTGGCCGCTCAGCAGCAGGTTGCAGAACCGCAGGCACAGGTCCGTGCCGATGGGCTCATCGCCGTGGATTGTCGAGATGTAGCACACAACCGGTTTGTCCGCCACCGTGTCGGGGTCCTGGGTAATCTTGAGGACCCAAAGATCCTGGCCGTTCACCGACTGCCCGATGGACTGGTACCGGCACAGCGTCGGGTAGGCCTGCTGCCACGCGGCAAACTGCGCGGCAATGTCCGGATCGGACCGGTATCCGTTGACCAGCTTCTCGTTCAGCGGCCCAGGCTGCACCTCCACCACCCGCGCGGGCCAGCCAAAGGAGGCAAAAAGCGCCTGTTCATCCCCGCGCACATAGACTGTTGCCGTCAGCCCCTTCACATCGGCGACGTCCAGCCCGCTTTCCGTCAGCGCGGCCAGCGCGGCCGCGTCGGGCAGATCCACCTCGTACACGGTGACCGGCGGCATGGTATTTGGCGTGGCGGTGCTGGCAGGCCCGGGTGCGGCCTGCGCCCGGGCGGCATTCCCCGCCGGGAGTGTCAAAAACACGGCGAGCGCCAGCAGCGTTATGGGGAGGAGCTTATTCATGGATGCGTCTCAAAGCACGAGCAGTATAGCAGATAATCGGGGGATACGACCCTTTTTGGCTGGCAATTCACGGTGCTGCCTGTCCATATTGCCGACGGAAAGGTATTTGGGGCGCAGGTTTTCGGTCTTTCTGCGGCAAACGATCTTCGCGACTCGCCATGCCATTCTTTGGAGGACGCACGGGTGGGCGCCAAATTGACCATTGTTCTCAAATATGATAACATGTAGTCGGCATGAAATACCGCATCGAATACTTCAATTCGCGCGTCAAAGCCGAGATTGAGTCCTGGCCGGTTGGCATATTGGCCGATTACGCCCGGGTTCTGGAGTTGTTGATGGAATTTGGCGCGGAGGTGCGCATGCCGCATTCACGCGCCATGGGCGGAGGACTGTTTGAATTGCGCCCGCGTGGACAGGAGGGCATTGGTCGCGCCTTCTATTGTTTTGTCACGGGCAGCCGCATCGTGATATTGCACGCATTCATCAAAACCACGGCAGCAACACCGGTTCGGGACTTGAAAACCGCCCGGAGCCGAATGAAAGAAGTACGCCATGACTGACGACAAATACGAGCCAGTTTCCCATGACCATGAGGCATTTCTGGCCAGGGCGTCGAAACGCAAGGGATTCAAGTCCGCGTACGAGGCGCTGGGGAAGGAGTATGAATTGACACGCAAACTCACCGCCGCGCGCCTGCATGCCGGGCTTACTCAGGAAGGCGTTGCCGCGCTGATGGGCACCACAAAAAGCGCGGTGTCGCGGCTGGAGGCAGGCGGCAAACATGCGCCCTCTGTCACCACCCTCAAGAAATTCGCGGACGCCGTCGGTTGCCGCCTGGAAATCAATCTCGTTCGGACGCGGACATCTTCATCAGGATAACCCGCCGCCCTTTCCGGCACGCATACCGGCTTCGGACACAGCCGATTGCCTGCGGATGCCACCCCGCCGCGGTGTGCAGGGTCAAATGTACATGCTCCCCCTTTCACTGGTATGATCCCCGTCGGCGAGGCGGGAAGGGGTAACAACCGTCGGCCGACTGGAGTTGCATGTCCGCCATGACAGACAAATCCCCCACTGCGGGACGCATCCTCTCCCTGGACCAGTACCGGGGTTACACCATCTTTGGCATGTTTCTGGTGAATTTCCTTGAGCGTTTCGACGCGATCCCGGAATTCTTCAAGCATCACACCGAGTACATCACCTACGCGGACACCATCGCGCCGATCTTCCTGTTTGTGGCCGGCGTGGGCTTCCGCCTGTCATTCCTGCGCAACCGGGCCAAGCTGGGGCTGCGCAAGGCGCTCTGGATCGGGCTGCGCCGCTACATGATTCTCACGCTGATCGGCATTGCGTACTACGACCCGCTCAACTGGCACGGCTGGTGGGACGCGCTGGTCGATATTGGCCTGGCGGGCATTCTGGCGCTGCCGTTCATGGGCCTGGGCACGGCGTGGCGCGTCGCTGCGGCCTGCCTTTACATGATTCTGTACCAGGCGCTGTTCATGTTCACCCCCTACGGCGCGTGGGACATGACCAGCAGTTTCGACGGTGGTCCGCTGGGCCCGCTGAGCTGGTGTTTCTGCCTGCTCTTCGGCACCATCATCTACGACCTTGTCGCCGCGGGCGACCCGAAAAGAATCCTGCGCGGCTGTCTTGCCTGGGGGGTGGGGCTGTGCCTGGCCGGCTGGGCGCTGCATCTGGGCGTGCGTGCCCTGTGGCCAAACGATCCCAGCTTCTGGCGTTTCTCCCAGCATTCCATGACGGCGCCCTATCCGGTCATGGCCACGGGCATCGCGTTCCTCTGCTATCTGCCCTTCTACCTGCTTTGCGACCGGGGCGGAATAGAGCTGCCCACGCTCACCGTCGTCGGCGCGAACCCGCTGGTGATGTACCTGCTGCACGGCATGTACACCGACGTCCACGGCGGCCTTGTCCCCTTCAGCAGCGGCGTCCCCGCGGCCCTTGCGGCCTTTACGGGCGTCTACGTGGGCTGCTGGATTGTCGCGCGGTACCTCTACAACAACCGCATGATCGTCAAAATCTGACGCGGTTCACACATTCAGCCGCCACAGGCTAAGGTTCAGCAGCGAGGCAAAGCTTACCCAGGCAAAGTACGGCGCCATGAGCAGCGACGCGGTCCGGCTCACCGGCCAGAAGGCAAGCGCGCAGGCCAGTATGAGCGCATCCAGCAGTGCGATTTCGGCAAAGCCCCACCCCATTTGATGCGCACCGAAAAAGATGGCCGTCCATGCGGCGTTGAGTGCCAGTTGCGCCGCGTAGAGACCCAGCGCCAGTCCAACCGAATGCGTGCCCCGCTTCCTCCAAATCAACCACGCCGCAACCGCCATCGCCAGGTACAACGCCGACCAGACCGGCCCGAAGATCCAATTTGGTGGATTCCAGGCAGGCTTGACCAGGGTTCGGTACCAGTCGCCTATTCCAAAAATGCCGCCCACTGAGGCCGCTGCCGTCACCAGCGCGATACTGACCACCAGCATGGCCGCGTTAATCGCCAGCTTTTTCATCGTGACACCTCTTTGTTTGTCTTGCGGTCCTGCCGCACCTGCGCATACGCCAGCAGCGCGCGTTGCCTCGCGCCGGCATGTTCCACCAGGGGGCGCGGATAATCGTCGCCCGCCGCGCCGCCGGGGGCGTGGATGCGTTTCGCGTCGAGTCCGGCCAGTTCCGGCACCCATTTCCGTACATAGGCGCCGTCGGGATCAAAGCGCATCCCCTGCAACGCGGGGTTGAACACGCGGAAATAGGGGGCCGCATCCGGGCCGCAGCCCGCTGTCCACTGCCACCCCAGCGTGTTGTTGGCCAGGTCCGCATCCACCAGCGTGTCCATGAACCAAGCCGCCCCGTTTTGCCACGGCTGGAGCAGATGCTTTACCAGAAACGACGCAACAATCATGCGCACCCGGTTGTGCATCCAGCCCGTGTGCCACAACTCGCGCATGCCCGCGTCCACCATCGGGTATCCCGTGCGCCCGCGCCGCCATGCGTCCAGCAGTGCCCCGTCCTCACGCCAGGGGAAGGCCGCAAATTCAGCCCGCATCGGCTCTGTCACCAAATGCGGGTAATGGAACAGCAGATGGTGCGCAAACTCGCGCCAGTAAAGCTGCCGCAACCATGCCTCGCCGCCGCGCAACCCGCCTGCTTTTCCCTCTGCCTCCGTGCGCAGGGCCAACTCGTGGTAAAGCGTGCGTGCGCTGATCTCGCCGAAGTGCAGATGGGGCGAGACCCGCGAAGTGCCTTCAACGCCGGGCACATCGCGATCCTCCGGATACCCCGCCACGGGGCCGTCGAGAAACACCTCGACACGCCGCCGCGCCCCGGCCTCGCCGGGTGTCCAGTGTTCATGCAAACCGCCCGCCCAGTCATGCCGGGGCCGGAGATCCAGATCCTCCAGCGGGAGCGATGCCAAAGTCCGTTCCGGACAGGTGAGACGCGCCGGGGCGGCAACCGGAGTGGCCACGGGCACCTCCCGCGTGGCCTTGTGGAAGGGAGTAAAGACCTTGAACGGCGCACCGGCGCGGTTCAGGACCGTCCCGGGCTCCGCCAGCAGGTTGGGCGCAAAGACCCGCAGGCGCGCGCCCGCATGCTCCAGTGCCGCCCGCACGCGTTCCAGTCGGGATTCCTCGGCGGGGTCGATGATGCGGTGGCAAAACACCGTGTCGGCGCCGCACTGTCGCGCGACCTGAGCCACCTGTTCCGCGGCGTCACCGCTGCGCAAAAGGAGTTGTCCGCTCCGATCCGCAATGTTCTTGGAAAGTGCCGCCAGGGAGTGATGCAGCCACCAGCGCGAGGCCGCCCCGCCCAGCCATGCCTGGTCCCCCTCCGGCGGCAGCACAAACAGGGTCGTCACGCCGCCGCCACGCGCGGCGGCAGCGCACAGTGCCGGATGATCCTCCAGCCGCAGATCCAGACGGAACCACACCAGCGAGGCCGCGATCATTCAAAAAGCTCCTTCCCCGGCATGCCGCAAGGCAAGCGCCCAAGGCCTCCCCGCACCTGGCGCGCCGTCTCGCACCGCAACCGTCAGGCCGGGTCTGTGTCGCCGCTCTCTTCCTGTTGCGGCCGGGGCGGCGGAGGCGCAATCGCACCCGCTGCCACCAGCGCGTCATAGGTCTCGCGGTCCACCGTGTCGCCGCTGTTGACAATGCGGACGGTCCCGTTCACCATGATCAGATACTGGCGCGTGTCCACCCCGCGCCGCAGCACATGCGAACCCTTCCGCATCATTTCATATTCAATCCGCACGAAGGCCTCGCCCGAGGGCCGGGTTTGCGGCGACGACCGGTCCACTTCAAGCACCGGGTTGCGCCTCTCCGAGGCGACCGAGTCGCGCAGACTGCTGAGCATGCCCGGATGCGGGCGTTTGTTCTTTCGAAACATCAAGGAGTGAGCCCTCACATTTTTGGCCGACCGGCGCTTACGAGCCCGCCGCGGGTGTGGGTGTGGGTGTGGTGTCCGCCGATACCGAGCCGGGCGGCGGCGGCGGCAGGTTCTTCGAGTCCACGGGAACGGCCACCAGCCCCTGCTTCACACGCGAGTCCACGGCATCCGCCGCGGCCAGCGCCAGATCCTTGAGCACGGGGTCCGTTTCCGTTTCGCCGCATTTCCGGAGCGCATCCAGCACGGAAGCGTCCCCAACCATGCCCAAGTCCTGGATGGCGCGCCTGCGCGGATCGGCGGGCAGCTTCGTGTCGAGCACTGCCTCGGCGAACAGTTTCGTGTTTTGCATCACCGCCCGCTGCGGCATGTTGAGCACGATGGACGTCCGCTCCTCGGGGGTCGCCTCCGGGCTCGACCACAATTCAACGGCTTTGGCGATGGCTTCGGGGGATCCGGCCAGTTCCATCACCAGAATTGTCGCACTGCTCACGTGGCGGTCCGGGTCGTCTATGAGTTCCCCGAGCCGTGCCAGGCCCTGTGGCGTGCCCAGGCGCCGCTGCTGCAGCACGCCCAGCAGGTGCGCCGCATCCGCGCGGGAGACCGAGTCGATTTGCGCCCCGGTCAACTCGATGAGCTTCGCCTCATGGTACTGCGAAATGGCCGGCATCGTCGTCATCACCACCATCACCTTTTCGTACGGGTCCGCGTCCTTGTTGGCCAGCACGTCCAGCAGCGGAATCAGTTTGTCCGGTCCCTGGGCGGCAAGCTTCTGCGCGATCTCGGCCGCTTTTTGGACATCCAGGTTGTCCTTTCCCGCTGTCGCAAGGGCGGTCCATTGCGCCACAAGCTCCTCCGGCGCTTCCGGGGCTGGCGGGGGAGGGGTCGCCGGACCGGACCCGCAGCCCCACAGGATCAACGGAAGCGCCGTCAGGATAAAAAGCGGCCGAACAGGCATGCGCATGGCAAAAAGACTCCGGATTTGGTTGGGTGATCGCGGTGAAACATCCACCCAAACAGGTTACCACAACCGGGTCGGAAAAGCACGGGGAAGATCGCCCAGAATTCGCACGTAAGGATTCACTTTTGCCATGGCCCTCCCCTGCGGTGGCCATGCATGGGGTCCCGGCACCTCGCTTGGGCTTTGTGGCGGGGATGTTTGGGCGGGCACACCGCTCCGGGCGCGGAACTGTGCCGGTCAGAGGGGCTTTGGGCGCGGACGGGCACGGCTCGCCCTTGGTCGGATGCCGGGTTGAATTTTGGGGAGCGCGAAGGGCCGGGGTGGATTATCCTGTGGGCTGGGTGGGCAGCGGGAACCGCGCGAACAGCCTTATGAGCCATTTGATCCATTGGACGGTTCCGGACAG
>CAIXUF010000510.1 GCA_903922535.1 Candidatus Hydrogenedentota bacterium | reverse complement strand
TGATGAAGCGCGCCTCGGCCATGGCGCGTTCCGCGCCGAACGAGGGGTCAAAATCGCCGCTCAGGTAGTCGATCGGCGCCTGCATCGGTTCGGGTTGGCGCACGCTGTACATCCAGTTGCTGGTGACCATGCAGGTGGGCTTGGCCCTGTGCACGGCGTCAACATAGTGCGCCACATGCCGGACGAACAGGTCGCGGTTGAACGCGAGCCATTCCTGCCAGTGTGCTTCGCCGGCCTTCGCGGGAATCTCGGTGATGCCGGTCTTCTCAGTGAAGGCCTTTTTGCATGCGTCGCTCCAGTCCGGCTTGCAGGCCCAGTTCTCGCCGTCAATCCACATGCCGTCGATGTCGTACTCCTTAACCACCTCCAGCAACTGCGGAATGAGCAGTTCCTCGTCGTAATTGCTCATGCGGCTCGTGTTGTTCGGGTCGGGCTTGCCGTTGGCGTCGATGCGGGCCCATTCGGGGTGCAGTTCAATGGCGCGCGTGTCCCACACGCCGGAATAGTGGATCGACAGGGGAATGCCCATGTCCTTGGTCACTTTGCGCCACACTTTCAGCGCGTCGTTGACGATGCCCGGCGAGGGGGAGCCGACCTTGGTGGGATATCCGGCGTAGCCGGGGTGGCCCTTGCAGTCATACTGCACAAAGTCGGGCTTCACGATTTCCAGCATGGCCCGGATATGGTCATAGGTTGTTTCCCGGCCCAGTTCGGTGTCCTTGGCACCGGCATGGAGGTCGTAGTGCAGGCCGAAGAAGGCATTCTCATGCCAGTTGGGGGCGGGCTCGGCGGCCGCCGGAACGGCCCAGGCAAGGCCGATACCCGCGAGACAGAGAAGGGACAGGCACAACAGCATGAAACGCATGGCAAAAAGTCTCCTCCGGCGCGGGACAAAACCCCAGTGTATTGTCACAGCTTCCGGATCTGCCGACAGGATAATGAAAACCGGCACATCGGGCAAATTGTGCGGGTAAATAAATTGAGTTCAGGATGGGTTACATTTACAATCTTTGCGTTAGGCGAGTCCTCCCCTTGCGGGCAGCTTTCGGGGGGGCAAAAAGGCAACATTCTGACCGGAGGTGGGTGCAATGGCCAGAGAAGTGTTAATAGCGGTGCTCTTCTGGGGTGGCGCGCTGGTTGTGGCCCTGGTGGGCGGCCACGTTTTCCGGCGCGGTTTCGGGCGTTTCAAAACGAATTCAGAAGGGGACAACGAGGCACCCCAGCCTCAGGTACCCGAAACGGAAGTGGGTTCCAGCAAGTAGCTTCCCATTGACCACATCTCGCGGAAGGGCTCCGAGGGACACACGGGTAATGTAAGGGACGGTGTGCCGTGAAGCTTCTTGGAGGCGGAAGGAGGTGATTCCGGACCCTCTTTAGATCCCTCTTCGCTTCACGACCACGGTCACGCCTTTCCTTTTGCTCATTCTTGGGCATTACATTGGGAAAGCACCGCATGCGCCATGCACAAGTGTGCGGCGGCGGCGGCTTGCCCGGCAGCAGTTAATAACGTATGATGATTCCGGTGTTGTGTGTGATTTGGAAAAGGTAATCGATAATGCCCACAATATCAATGTTCTACGGCATCCTGGTTATGATGTATTTCTACGATGACAAACGGCACAGCAGACCCCATATCCATGCCGAATATGGAGAGGAATCGGCAACCGTCGCAATCGAAGACGGGGCGGTTCTTGCGGGAACACTCCCGCCGGCCAAGATGAAGCTGGTGCAGGCCTGGATCGAGATACACAGGGATGAGTTGATGGCGGATTGGAAACTCGCAGTGGCGGGCGAGTCCGTTTTCAAGATCGACCCTCTGCGTTAAGGAGTTCGAACATGGAGCGGATTATCGAGGCCATTCCCTTGGAGGACTACCGGGTCAGGGTGACCACGGGCAGTGGCCAGCAGGGCATTTTTGACGTGAAACCCTACCTCAAGGGTTCGGCCTTTCACGAATTGAAAGACCCCGCATATTTTGGAAGGGTGCGCCCCGCCCGTTACGGAATCTCGTGGCCGCACGAGCAGGACTTCAGTTCGGACACCATCATCTACGACATGCAGGCCGCCCAGTAAACCAAGGTGGCCGGAACGCGCCGAGACTTTCCAAACCAAGGCGGTCGTTCGGATATCCCAACGGGATTATGCAGCAAAGCCCAGGGTTGGCGGGAGGCGGAGCGAAGCGGAACCGGACACCTACCCTGGGTAACGTTCGTCCCCCCGGCGCATCTTTACGCTGAAAGCGTTGTGCTGCGCGGCAAGGCATCCCTTCGTCCTTCTTGATGACGCGTCTGCGCCCCCCCCCCACGGCAGTCATGCCGATTCCCCAAAGGAAGACCGCGCTTGCCCCGCGTCCACGCAGGCGCGGGAAGCCGTCTTCAACGCGTGAGCAGCCAAAACGGACGCTTACAAAATGACTTTGCGGGCTTGCATATTCGATTTGCAGGCTTACATATTGATCCTGTAGACTTACATATAGAGTTTGTAGGCTTGTAAACTGGATTTGAAGACTTATATATTTGATTTATAAGCTTACATATTGAATTTGCAGGCTTACATATCGGATTTGCAGACCTGCAAAAGGACCATGTAGGCGTCCTTTTCGGCGGAATGGGCCGCCGCGGGCGCGTTTCCGGCCACGGGAAGGACGGCGCAAACCGTTCATACAAAGGGAGATAGAAGCATGGCAACCTTTCCGAGGACTGAGGCGGAGATTTTGGCGCTGGGCCGGGCCATGGCCGCCGGGCTGGAGGCCAATGCGGTGATGTATCCCGGGCCGCCGGTGAGCGTGGCGGACTTCAACACGGCCCTGGAGGCCTATGTCGGTGCCAAGAATGCGTTCACAGCCGCCCAGGCGGCGGCCGAAGCGGCCACCACCACCAAGAACACCTTCCTCCAGGCCCTGGTGGACGTGATGAAGCAGGAGATCCGCTACGCCGAGAACACGGTCAAGTTCGACGA
>CAIXUF010000509.1 GCA_903922535.1 Candidatus Hydrogenedentota bacterium | reverse complement strand
AGCCTGGGCAATGCCTATGGACGCCATGTCGAACATGGCCTGAAACTGCTTTTCGTTTTCCCTGCTCTCCCGGCTTGCCTCCATCGCCCTGAGCGTCTTCGCACCCATTCCCGATATGACGTCAATGAGCCCCTTGATGAAGACAAGGTGGTCTTCCAGTCTTTTCTGTGTCCAGACCGGCACCTTCCCGACCGCCTCCATGTACGGCCCCTCCTCGAAACCGTATTTTGCCGCCATCGCCCGGAAGAACTCCGTATTGGGCTCCTCCAGAAAGAATTGGCCGGTAAAGAAGGCGCCCAGAGGGATTCCTTTCACGATGATCGGCAGGGCGCAGTCAACCAACCCGTGCGGGCAGCGGTAACGGACGGCGGGATTGGCCTTCGGGAGATTGCTGATAAGGTACAGGTCGCTCTTGATGCATTCCTCCGCGCATTCCGCGTTTTCCCTGTGGAACTTCGAACAGACGTCCTCCCACGCGGTGGCGGTCAGAATGTTGCCGTCGTTGTCGATGATGGCGGAGGGGAAAGAGTACACCTCGTTGAGCCTGTCCTGGAACGTCTGGAGTTGATCGATGTCAATGAGGTCCCGAAGTTTATACTGCATCGTCTTTCCTCTAACCAGGGCCGGGAGGTTCATGGATGCCGGTGCTCAGTTCACGCCCCTGAATCGCACAAGGCCCCATTCTACATCTCCTGTCCGCCTGGATGCACCTGCCTGTCAGGGCGCATGCGGCGGCCCGGCGGAACCGGCCTCTTCCCTGCCGTAGAAGTCCGCCTCGCGTCCCGACAGCGTCTCTTCCCGGATCATGCGCTTGAGTGTCTCCACGTTGACGGATCGCGGCCTGCCGGTGCCGCCCGTCACGGCCGGTTTTTGCGCCTCCTCGAAGAAGGCTTTGGCCGGGGATGCGCTCAGGGCAACCGCGGCCAGGAAGACCATGAGCACGCAGGCGATAAAGGCTGTGTTCAGCCGGGGGGCGCACCGGGTTTCCCCCCGGGTCGTCGCCGGCACCTTCTGCCGAAGGACGCAGCGATCACAGTGGATGCAGTCCAGTTCCGCAACGTTGTTGACGCCAAGATCACAGTGGCGCGGGTGGCGCGGCGGCATAAAGCGGCGCATCGGGGCAACCCCGTTGCACAGGGAGAGGAAGGCTCCCGCCGGGCACAGGTTCCGGCACCAGAACCGGGGCGAGAGAAGCGAAAGCACGAGCACGACACCCGCGAGGATCAGGGCGGGATGTTCGCGGGCGCCGCCAAACAGCGTGATCAGGAGATCGCCCCGCAGCACCGCGCCGTCGCGCGTGACCGCGTACAGCAGGAGGAGGCAAAACAGGAACACATACTTGACCGCCCGCGCGTAACGCCACGCGCTTTTGTCGGGAACGCCCAGCCCATCCGGCACGAGGTCCCCCACGAGTTCCTGGAGCGCGCCGAAGGGGCAGACGTAGCCGCAGTACACGTTGCCGAAAAGCATCGCCGCCAACGGCACGAATGCCAGCAGGAAGAAGGCTCCCGTCAAACCAATGGCCCCGGCGTTGAGTTCGGCCAGCGTGGCCACCTGCTGCATCGAGAATTGCTCGTTCAGCAGCACCCCGCCCACAATCAGCGACACTGCAAGCAGCGCCCGGCGCCTCCACAGGCCCGGCCGGAACCGCAGACAAACGGCCGCCGCCATCAACAGGGAGAGGACGGCAAAGTCGCGCACGCCCCTGTTCCGTGTGTCCGTTGCGGTTGCCCCCGGCGGTGCGGGGCCGACCATCGGTTTATGTAACGCGTTTACGGCAAAACCGCGGCCGGCTGCCTCGAGAATCCAGACGATGGCATTGCTGCTTATCGTGGCGCCGCTGACCGCGTCCACACCCGCGAACGGGTCCGGCGCAAACAGATTGCGTCCCAAAACGCGCGCTTTGCGCGCCTGAACCATGCGCAGGTACGCGGGCGTTTCGCGGTTGGCCATGACTTCGTAGTTGAGCAGGGTTCCGCCGGGATCGGTGTAGACCAAAAGCTGGACGGGGCCGCCGTAGCCGTTGATGCGGGTCGCCCAATCGCTGCTGACAAACACGTAGCCCCCCGGACTGTCCGCTGTCGGCGCAACCGTCATATAGTCGGCACCGGCACCGTCAGCGCGGCGTGCCGACTCCTTGTGCAGTTTCCCGGCGCCCGCCAGCGCGCGAGCCAACTCCTCAATGGACTCCACGGCCCGTGCGGCCTGCACGTTCGCCGCCAACTGCGACACCACAAACGCGCAGACCGCGATGCCGGCGAGGGTGTAGCCACAGGGTCGCGCCGCCCTTTCATACCAGTCCCCGTCCGTCGCGGTCCGGCGCGACGGCAGGAGCGGCGGCACCAGGTTCAGGGCCACCAGCGTTGCCAACAGCAGCACGGTTGCGGAGGCGCCCAAGAGCGGCAGCAAGAACAGCCCCGTGGCAAACGCACCCATCGCGCCGCCCAAAACGTCGCACAGTTCCAAATGGGCACCGGTGTCCGCGGCTGTTTTTCCGGCCTCGTCCATCTGCTTTGCAACGATGGGAAAATAGACGCCTGTAAAGAAGCCGCCAAGCACAAACAGCGCGAGCCAGACCGGCCGCGGGCCTTCCGGAAGCGAGGAGACCGCCAGCAGCGCCAGAATCTGCAACAGCACGCAGGCCAGCATCACATGCCGTGCCGGAAGTCTGTTGCTGCGCCGCAACAGCGCCGTGATCACTGCGCTTCCCGCCGAACTGCCCAGCATGAACAGCGCGGTGACCAGACCGATATCCAGGAAAAGACTGTTGAACCGCGACTGATAGACGAACATGAGCACAATGCTGAACGCCATGCTTACCAGGCCCGTGGACAGCACGACGAAGTGGCTGTCGAACAGCGAGGCCCGGCGGCTCCTGGCCTTGAGCAGATACACGGCCCGAAACAGCGCGTATAACAGAACCGGCGCGGCAAAGAGCCAGATGCCCGCGCCCAGCACGTGGCGCAGCATCCGCGAAAAGGCCCGCCATTCCGCCTGTTTAAGCGCCAGAAACAGTCCGTGCTTGAGCGCCTTCGGGCTGCTGTCCGTGTTCAGCATGTCCCCGGGCAGCGCCTGCGCCGCGGCCCTGTCGTAGGCGTTCATCTGAAACTGAATGCGGTCCGGCGGGTACAGCGCCAACAGTGCTTCCGGCGGATAGAGTTCCGGCGCGCCTTTGATCGCCGAGAATCGTTCGCTTAACGTTTTGTCCGATTGGCTGAGTCCGTTGCCATTCGAGCCGATGAGCCATGTCTCATCTCCGGGTTTGATGACGACGCTCTTGAACTGATGCCGGAGCGTGGCGAGCATCACGGCACCGGGATCGGCCACTTCGCTGCCGACATAGTTGGCCCCGCCGCTCACGCGCACACCCACGATTCCGTTTTCAGACAGGATGCCGTCCAACTGCGCAAAGAACTCCCCCGTGCAGTAGCGGTTGAGCGCCAGCGTTGTCACATCGGGCAGATTCAGCACAACGATGTCAAAGCGCCGTTGCGTGGTGCGCGCGAAGACACGGATGTCCTGGGGAATGGCCTCCAACTTGGCGGGCAGCCGCGCAGCCAGCAGCCGTTCGAGCGTCTCCGGATATTCGGGATCGGGATGCATCCAGCTCACACGGGCGACACTGGGAAGCGCGCAGAACTTCGCGCAAACGCCAAGAGTTTCTGCGCCAAAGACGAGAACCTCGCGCGCGGCCGGGTTCTGTGCAATGTGCAGCGCCGCGATTTCGACCGCGTGCTCGCCGCCCGGAAACGTGTCGCATACGCCACCCCCGGATATGACGAGGAACTGTCCTTCACGCTGCCCGTAGAGATAACGTCCGCGCGCGGTGGACACACTTCCCGCGTAACTGTCGGCGGGCAGAAGCCGCGACCACTCCGCCCGGTCCTCCACTGCGGTCCAGCGCAAGCCCAGTCTCCCGGGCAGGTCAGCGACGCCGATAACGGCCAACAGGGCCAGAAACACCGCCCAGAGGACGATCACCCGCTCCGAACGCGGTTCAAATCCGGCCGCGACCGGCAGTGCCGCCACGGCGGCAAAGCATGCCCAGACGAACACGGTCTGGCCGCTGGCGTGGCCCATGAGGCCCGCCGTCACAAACAGGCCGCCCGCGCAGGCCCCCAGTGTTTCGAGCGTGTAGACCCGTGCGGCGGCAAGACCGGCGGACCGTTCGGCCCAGCGGCAGCCGATGGGGAAGAGAAACCCCGTCAGCAAACTCACGGGGGCGTTGACCAGGAAGAGGAGGCCAAACATCGCCGCGAGTGGAAAGACCGAGTACGACTGAATTCCGGCCAGGGATCGCGCGTGGATGATGAGCAGGTGTTGCGCGGCAAAGGCCGGGACATAAAGCAGCACGGTGGGCGCGAACCATGCCCCGAGCCGCCGGTGCAGTCGGCCGTCCGCGCGGCCCGCATAGGCGCCGAGACCGACCCAGAACAGCCAGGTCGTGTAGAACGCGCCGATGCCCAGTTCGTTGTACTCGAAGACCGCGACGAAATCGCGGAACAGCAACGTCTGGGCGACCAGGGCAAAGAAGCCCAGCCCAATCAGCGGAAGGCTGCCTCGTTTCCCGCTCACGAAGCGGCCCTATTTCTGCTCGTTGAACACGATGGCCTCGAACACGGTCCAGGACGCCCCCGCTTTCCAGGCGTCGGGCGGCAGGCCCGCCTTGACGGAAAGATGCGTGAGCGTTTCGTCCAGTGTCCAGTGCTGTTCGGGCGCCACCTGCGGCAGGAACACCGCCGTGCGCCCGTCCTTTTCAATGACCATTCCGTGTTTGCCCAGCACGATGTCCTTGTAGGACCCGACCGGCGTCGGCCGCGTGAGCGCGGAGATTTCATAGTGAAGCTTCGGCAGATCCGCCTCGGTCACGGGCTGAAAGCGCCGGTCATTGACCGCCGCGTCGATCGCGTGCTCCATGACGGCCTTGTAAAGCGGCCGGCGCGGGAAGATCTCGCCGATGCAGCCCCGTAGTTCCCCGTCGATCGTCAGCGTGACAAAGGCGCCCATGGTCTGGCTCATGCCGGGGGAGATGCTGACGCCGAAGTCCTCCGGGCGCGCGGTCTTGCCGGACTTGACATAGGTTTCAAGCATGCCGCGGGCCAGCGTCAGCAGTTGCGTCTTGTCCTGCGCGGTTAATGTGGCTGCCTGCACCGTCTTCTCGGCGGGGACCGGATCTGCCTTGGGCCAGGTGCCCGTGAAGGCTAGGCTGAAATAGCTGACCGATGTCTTCGTGTCGTCCGTCATGCGGCCCGACGTGTCGTATTTCAGCAGGTGGGCCTGCGACGCCTGCGGGAGCATCGACAGCAGCAGCGCAATGGGGCGGCGGCCGCAAATGGTTGCGCCGGTTTTGTCCACGTACTGGCTGAAGCCGGCGGCATCCTTCTTCTCGATCTCGTCCCAAGCCCCCATGTCGAGCTTTTTCAGGTTTTCCTGGATGTTCTCCTCAAACGGCACGTAGGCATAGCCGGCGCCGTAGTGCGTGAAATCACTGCTGGCCACAACCAGCGTTTCCGGATCGACAATGCCCAGCAGGATCTTGGCCATCTTCTCCGTGGCGGCCTGGTCAATGTCGCCGACCACGATCGGGACCAGCTTGAAGTCGCCCAGGGCGCGCTGCAAGAGCGGCACTTCAATCTGCACGCTGTGTTCGGCCTCGTCCACGCCGCGCACCGTGCGGAACTCCGGATGCTTGCGCAGTTCCGCAATCGCCGCCGTGTCCAGCGGCACCTCGCCCAGCGGCGTCGCGTACACCGTCACATCGGAAACATGCGCAATGCCCTCCATGGGCACGCGGTGCGACGGCCCCATCACGATCACGCGCGCGTATTTCTTGCCGGTGATTTCCTTGACACCAAACGCCGCCACGCCGCCCGAGTAGCGGTATCCCGCGTGCGGCAGCACGAGCGCCTGCACCTTTTCCAGCAGGGCCGGATCGGCCTTGGCAAGATAGCCGTCCAACTCGGCGGTCAGTTTGGTCTTGTCCGCGTCATACCACGTTCCCGCAAGAGGCGAGACAAAGACCTTCTTGTCACCGTCCGCATGGACGATGCCCGGTGCTTCCGGTGCCCCCGGCGCGGGACTGTGGTTCATCAGCCGGGGGAGGGGAAGCGTCGGCAGACCTACCAGGATCAGCAGGCCCAGCAGGCGTCGTGTGTTCTTCCAGGACATGTCTTTGGCTCCTTATGCGGCGCGCGGCATTGCGCGCGGCTTCAGCCGACCCAGCGGCCCGGTTTTTTGATTGCGGCAGTGTCGGCTTTCTTGATAGGCCCCGAATAGCGCCGTGGGCGCTCCGCTTCGACATACACCCGTACGGCCTTACGCCGCACCCTCCACAGGGGTGGTGTCAGGAGCGCCGCAGCCGTCACACGCAAGAAATCGCGCCGGTTCATAGCCATACCCCGGTGATTTCCTTGCCGCAGGGGCATTTTCCGTCTTTCATTTTGTTTTGGAGCACGGTGAATCCATGCCGCTCGATCAGGAGTTGTTTGCAGGATGGGCAGTAGGTGTTCTCCGCGTCCGGAAGCGACAGGTTGCCGACGTAGACATGGCAAAGCCCCTCGCCAAGGGCGATGGCCTTTGCCCGGTCAAGGGTTTCGGCCGGCGTCGGCGGCAGGTTCTTCATCTGGTACTGGGGGAAGAAGCGCGAGAAGTGCAGCGGTGTTTCCTTGCCAAGATTCGCCGCGATCCAGCGCGCGAGCTTCGTGAAATCCGCGTCGCTGTCGTTCAGTGTGGGGATAATCAGGTTGGTCGGCTCCAGATGCACGCCCGCCTCGTGCGCCAGGACGCATGCGTCCAGCACCGGCCCCAGCGTCGCATCGCAAATGTCGCGGTAGAACTGGTCTGACATCGATTTGATGTCAATCTTCGCGCCGTCAATGTGCGCGTAGAGTTTCTTCAGGGGCGCCTTGTTGATGTACCCCGCCGACACGATGACATTCTTGAGTCCCGCCTCCCTAACCTGGATGGCGCAGTCCAGCGTGTATTCGTAATACACCAGCGGCTCCGTGTACGTGTAGGCCACGGAAAGGCAGCCCTGCGCGCGGGCCAGCGGTGGCACTTCTTCCGGCATCAGCTTGTGGGCCGGCATGTTCTCCGGATTCTCCTGCGAGATTTCCCAATTCTGACAGTTTTTGCAGTGCAGGTTGCAGCCCACGGTCGCAAGGCTGAAGGTATCCGTTCCGGGGAGAAAATGGAACAGGGGTTTCTTTTCCACCGGGTCCACGTGCACAGTGCACGGATGGCCGTAGGTTGTGGCGACGAGCCGCCCGTCAATATTGGCACGGATGCGGCATTCCCCGCTCTGGCCCGGTTCAATCACACAGCCCTTGGGGCATAATTGACATTCTAGCGTCATGGTCTTCATGTCCATACATCATATCAATTGTGCTCCACAAAAGCCGTCCCGTCAACTCCGTTTTGCGCGATGCCTGTCAATGATTTCGGCTCCCGGGCGGCGGGGTCATGCCCGTTCCAGTCCATTTGGGTGAATTCCCAGTAACAACGAGTTCTTCGGTGTCCGTTTCGATCGCGGTTACGTTGCGCGCAAGTTTTCCTTCCCGGCGCGGTGCGTCGCACCGCTTGCCTGTTTAGCGGGGTCGTACCCCCCGATGTGGAATCGGCGCACCCGGCCGAAATAGGCGAGATTGAGCGCAAGAATGTATGGGAAACTGCGGAGTCCGCCCCGGATGGCCGCCCAGCGGGGAACGCGCCGGAGAATCCGCCACGGAGAGTAAAAGCGCCGGATGATCCAATCGGCGCCCGCCTGCAACGCGGCGGCGCTCATGTGTTTGGGTTCGAACACGGCATGCCGGAAATCATAGTGTTCCCAATTGTTGTCGACGATGCGCGGCTTCATGGACTCATACAGCGCGGTGCCCGGCAGTGGAGTCAGGATGGCCAGTTGGATCGCGTCTATCCGGATCCATTCGAGCATCCGCAGCGTGTTGCGGAACACGCCTGCGTTGTCTGCGTCGAACCCGACGATGACGCCGGCCTCGACGTACATGCCGCGCGCGTGAAACTTGGCCACCGCGTCGCGGTAGCGCGCCGGTTTGTTGAAATCCTTGTCCTGCGCGTGCAGGTTTTCCTCGTTGAACGTCTCAAGTCCCACAAAGACACCCATGCATCCCGCGGCCCGCATGGCCGAAAGCAGTTCGCCGTCCTCGGCGGTGTCGATCGACACCTGCGTGATCCAGTGCCTGCCCGCCGGTTCGAGGGCTTTGAAAAGTTCCAGCGCGTACGGCCGGTCCTGTGTCAGATTGTCGTCCACGAACACAAAGAAATCGTCCGGCATGGCCGTCAACTCTTTGACCATGTCCGCGATGGGACGGGTGTGCCGCTGGCCGCCGTGAAACCGGTTGATGGAGCAGAACTGGCAGTGGTTGGTGCAGCCCAGCGTGGCGAAGGTGGCGCTCACCGTCACATACTGGTCTTTGGCAATCAAATGGCGCGGCAAATGCACGGGGGGCGTGGCGGCCGGGTCGCCGTAATACACGCGACCCAGGCGGCCCGCCTGCACATCCGCGCAAACCTGTTCCCAGGCCCCGTAGGCCGGGCCGGATACCACCGCATCCGCATGCGCCAGGGCTTCCTCGGTGTTGAGCGACGCGTGGTACCCGCCCATGACAACCGGTATGCCCCGGGCCCGGAAATGGTCGCAGAGGGCGTAGGCCCGCGGCGCGACCGCGGTCATGGCGGTGATCCCCACAAGGTCGAAGGAGCCTTCGGGGATGTCTTCGGTTTGTTCATCGACGATGGTAATCTTGGCATTCTTGGGGGAAAGGGCGGCAACCGACAGCAGTGAAAGCATCGAGAATCGGAATGTCTTGCCGTTGAAAAAGGGCCTCCGGGCAATCTTGCGCCAATTTCCGGCCGCAGGGGCAATCAGCAGGATGTTCATGACAGATTCCTTTCGGTTGAGGGCCGCAGTGTTTGTTGCGATACGCTTCATAATCAAATTGTATCATATCTAACGGTATCTGTCAAGGGGGGAGTTTGCGTTGTCGTTTTTCAGATAGATCAGCGGTACTCGGATGGTGTTTATCTTTGTTTACAAAGGACTTACGTATGCTGCGCGGTAAGAAGAGGATCGCGCAACCTTTGGCTCAGATGGTTGAAAACCCTTCACCTCCCCCCACGAGGTCGTCTGATTGCAAGACAGTTTCTTTGCCTGCAAGGGGTTGAGAATCGTAGATACGGTGTCTTGCCACGTTCTTTCTGGCGTTGCTTGGGGCTGGAGAAAGAAAGAAATTCGAAGCCTTGTCAACTTTGCGTGCGGACTTGGGAATTCCGCGGGGGCCGTTCGTTTTATGTGCCCGGTTGTTACTGCGCCAAATCGTCGAAAGCGTGGTCCACGTCCAGATTCTCGGACAGGACACAGTGCCGGGGGGCAATGGCTGAGACGACCGCGGGGAGGTCGAAATGGCGCAGCACTCCGGGGAGGTAGTCGCTTGCGGGTTGGCGCACTTCGTGGGAAATGAGCGATCGGTAGGAGTCGATGGGCGCTTCGGCGATGACGCGGTCAATCTCGGGTGTGCAGGCCGCCGCAAGCAGGACCGTCTCGCCCATGCCGCGCTCACCCACGAGGCATACGCAGGTGACGCCCGGCTGGGTTTTTAACCAGCGCGCAACGCATTCGATGTCGGCAATCCACTCGCCCGGCAGGGTGCGGCCGAGCATCCAAAGGTCCGTGGCGATTTCAAAGTCTCCGGCGGCGGATTCGCCCGTGCCGCGCAGGTCGGCGGCGCACACGCGCAGTCCCTTGGACAGCAGGCGGTGGGCGAAGGGGGAGTCGAGGGTGAGGAGTTTGCTGCGCGGCGAGACGATCAGGATGGCCGGGCCGCGCGGAATGTTGTCTTTGGCCGCGCTCAGGACGGGCACGATGATGCCTTTCTCTGGCGAGAGTTCGACGCGATTCACGGTTGCGTTTCCTGCCCGAACGGACCCGAATTCGTCCGGCGCGATGGCCGCGCATTCGGGCACCGCGCAGACGGAACGGATACGCGCGGCGAGCGCAGTCTTCCACGCATCCATGCCGGCGGCGTCGGGCAGGGCGGAGAATTCGGGCTGGGATGGAAGCAGGCTGTTGACCAGCGTTTCGAGCAGCGGCCCCGTGATCTGTTTTCCGTCGGGGAAGCAGCGGAGGCTGGGGTCATCGGTGGGACTGATTTCCATGGGTGTTTCGGGTGCCGGGGTGCTGTCGCCCTTGCCTGCGAGCGTCTTCAGGAAGAAGCCGTAGGCGGCCTCGCGCATGGGTTTCGAGTAGCCGTGTATGTCGTCGATTTGGACGAAGGAGAAGCTGTCCGGCGCGGTGAGCGCGTAGACCGACATCACGCGCTCTGCCGTTTCCCGCGCCCCGGTTATCTGAAAGTCGGCGTCGCGGACCGCCGATATTTCCATCTGGGGCTTGGGCGCGACACAGGCCATCAGGTCGGCCATGGAACTGTCGCGGATGGAATTGGGGACCTGGTTGCACAGGTCCACGCCGCCGTTCCAGTTCTGGCCGGTCATGACGCCCAGGAAGGATTCCCAGGTGGTTGGATAGCAGACCGGGGCCGCCGCCGCAAAGCGGTCGTCGACGGCAGCGGTAAACACCGTGTTGAGTCCGCCGCCGGAGGCGCCGGTGATGCCGATGCGGGCCGCATCGATCTCGGGCCTTGCGGCGAGGTAGTCCACGGCGCGCATGGACTCCCACACCATGAAGCCCTCCTGCGAGAGTCCGGCGAGGATGGGGAAGCGGTGGCCGTGCTCGTCCGGTGCGAAGCGCTCACCCTGGCCGATGGGGTCAAAGGTGAGCACGGCCACGCCGTGCCGGGCCATGCCGATACAAAAGGCGCGCGGGTCTTTCTCCGCCTTGCCGCCGTACCAGTGGCCGAGCACATAGAGCACGCAGGGGAGGGGGCGGTCCGCGTCCTT
>CAIXUF010000508.1 GCA_903922535.1 Candidatus Hydrogenedentota bacterium | reverse complement strand
GCCTTTGTGCGCGGCCTGATGGGGCCGTACATGCGGCCTATCCCCGTAGGTGCCTCGGCGGCAATGGTTTTCTCCGTCATCATCTCCTTCGTGGTGACGCCCTGGGCCGCCTACCGCTTTCTCAAAGGCAATCCCGACCATCACCATGTCCAACACCGCTGGAATCCCCTGCGTCTTCTGTCCGGCAAAAAGGTAACGGACGCGCCACCGACCCCGTCGCCGCATGGCCATCAAGAGGGATGGATGGACAGGCTGTACCGGCACATCATGAAGCCGCTCGTTACCGTGCCACTGTTGCGCTACGGCTTCCTCGTCAGCGTGGTAGTGCTCCTTCTGGCGGCCTGCTCGCTGGTTCCCCTGTCGAAGGTGCTGGTCAAGATGCTTCCCTTTGATAACAAGAGCGAGTTCCAGATAATCATTGACATGCCCGAGGACACCCCCCTTGAAAAGACGGCCGCGGTAACGCGGGAGATCGGCGACTACGTGGCCACCATACCGGAAGTCACCGACTATCAGATGTACACCGGGGCCGCGTCACCCCACAATTTCAACGGGCTGGTACGCCATTATTTTCTGCGGCACCAGCCGAACGAGGCGGATATCCAGGTAAACCTGGCATCAAAGGCTCACCGAAAAGCCCAGAGCCACGAGATCGCCAAGCATGCCCGGCCGCGCATTCAGGAGATCGCCCGGAAATACAACGCCCGGGTCAAGGTGGCGGAAGTGCCGCCCGGCCCCCCCGTGCTGCAAACGCTGGTGGCGGAAATCTACGGTCCTGATTATGCGGGACAGATCGCCCTGGCAAAACAGGTTGAGAAGGTGTTTGACAACACCGACGGCGTGGTGGACGCAGACACCTTTGTGGAGGATGACCAAATCAAGTTCCGCCTAGCCGTGGACCAGGAAAAGGCCGCACTGAACGGAGTGTCGGTGGAGCAGATAAACGCCACGCTGCGCATCGCACTGGAGGGCATGGGCGCAGGCTTGGTGCACAAGCCGTCCGAGAAGGAAGACGTGCCCATTTTCCTGCGCCTCTCCCGTAGTGAGCGGTCTGGAATAGACAGCCTAAAAGAGATTAAGGTCGTCGGCACACAGGGTAATATGGTTTCGCTGGGGCAGCTTGTGAAGGTAGAGGAGTCGGTGCAGGACAAGAGTATTTACCACAAGAACCTGATGCCCGTCGTGTACGTGACGGGCGACGCCGGCGGTAAAGGAGAAAGCCCCGTATACGTGATCTTTGGACTACAAAAACAACTGGCTGCGATGAAGGCTCCCAACGGCGCGGCCATCACGCAGTATTCCACGCAGCAGCCCTTTTCCACCGGGGAATACTCTGTGAAATGGGACGGGGAGTGGTTTGTCACCTATGAGGTGTTCCGGGACATGGGCATCGCCTTCGCCGCGGTGCTGGTCCTGATATTCATCCTTGTCGTGGGTTGGTTCCAGTCGATGAAGACGCCCTTTGTTATCATGGCCGCTATTCCCTTCTCGCTGGTGGGCATTCTCCCTGCTCACTGGCTCATGGGCGCGTTCTTCACGGCCACCTCCATGATCGGATTCATCGCCGGCGCGGGGATCGTGGTGCGCAACTCGATCATTCTTGTGGACTTCATAGAACTGCGCCTGGCCGAAGGCATGCCGCTGGCCGAAGCGGTGGTGGATGCGGGCGCGGTACGTTTCCGGCCCATGCTGTTGACTGCGGCGGCGGTGATCGTGGGGTCATCAGTGATCCTTTTCGACCCGATTTTCCAAGGACTGGCGATCTCGCTGATGGCAGGCGAAGTGGCGTCACTCCTCCTGTCCCGAATGGCAGTCCCCATTCTCTTCTATCTCTCAAAACGCCACGAGATAAAATCGGCGTAAACCGGGCATGCGCCTGAGAGGATGTTCGCTATGCAATCGACATCACAAAGCGCTGAGACCGATCCGGCACCCCCGAAGCAGGCAAATGTAAAGCCCCCAGATATCGCCTCTGCGTCCATTCCCGACACGCTCACGGCGCTCCACGTAAACCCCGACGCGGGACTCACAAACGCGGAAGTGGAAGACCGCCGGAAGGAGCACGGTTACAACGAAGTGGCCGAAAAAAAGGGGCACCCGGTCCTCATGTTTCTCGGCAAGTTCTGGGGCCTGTCGGCATGGATGCTCGAACTGATCATGGTGCTGTCGGCGGCGCTCGGAAAATTCTCCGATTTCGCTGTGGTGGGTGCGTTGCTGGTCGTCAACGCTGTGCTGGGTTTCATGCAGGAGCATCGGGCCGCCGGCGTAGTCGAGACACTACGCCGACGGTTGCAGGTCAATGCTCGCGTCCGGCGCGAAGGGAATTGGCAGGTCATTCCCGCCCGGGACCTGGTCCCAGGCGATATCGTCCGCGTGCGCCCGGGCGACATCATTCCCGCGGACCTCAAGCTCATGAACGGAGCGCTGAGCATTGACCAGTCAGCTCTCACCGGCGAGTCGAAGGACGCGGACAAGGGACCCGGCGACGTACTCTCGTCGGGGTCTGTCGTCCGCCGGGGCGAGGGCAACGGGGTGGTCATGCTGACCGGGGCGAAGACCTACTTTGGCCGCACCACGGAACTGGTGCAGCAGGCTCGACCGAAACTCCACATCGAAGCGGTGGTGGCCAAGGTCGTCCGCTGGCTCTTTGTCATCGTGGGCGCGCTGCTGGGGGTGGTGATCGTATTGTCTCTGGTCCGCG
>CAIXUF010000507.1 GCA_903922535.1 Candidatus Hydrogenedentota bacterium | reverse complement strand
GAAAGAGACATGCAGGAAATCGTGCTGCCCAAGATGGGCAACTCCGTCGAAGAGGCGGAGATTGTGAAATGGTTCAAGAACGAGGGCGACCCCGTCAAGGAGGGTGATCCGCTCTTCTCCATACAGACCGACAAGGCCGAGGTGGAGTGCGAGTCCACCGCGTCGGGCATTCTGCGCAAGATTCTCGTGCCCGCCGGGGTCGAGAAGCCGGTGCTCACGGTCGTTGCGCTGGTCGGCGCCGCCGATGAGGCCCTGCCCGACCTGTCCGCCTACGGCGTGAGTGGGGGAGGGGCTCCGTCTCCGGCACCCGCCGCCGCACCTGCGGTGGTGGCCACGGTCACCGTTGCCGCGCCCGTCGCTGTTGCGGCGGCTTCGGACGGACCTGTGTCCCCGCGCGCCCGCAAATTGGCCGCCGAAAAAGGCATTGACCCCGCGCTCGTGCCCGGCACCGGCGTCGGCGGCCGTGTCATGGCCGAGGATGTCGAAGCTTTTGCCGCGTCCATGGGCTCGGTAAAGGCGACACCCGTCGCGAAGCGCGTCGCCGAAAATGCGGGCGTGGACCTGCGCGGCGTGCAGGGCACCGGCATCGGCGGCAAGGTCACCAAGGACGACGTGCTCGGCGCATCCGCAGCGCCGGCCAAAGCGGCCGTTCCGGCCGCGGCAGCGGCAGCGGGGGAGACGTCCGGCGTCAAGCGCATCCCGCTCACGCCCATGCGCCGCATCA
Organism: Candidatus Hydrogenedentota bacterium; assembly: GCA_903922535.1. The sequence continues at coordinate 10,819 of CAIXUF010000507.1, read as the reverse complement.
TTGCCACGCGCATGTGCGAAAGTAAATTCGCCGCGCCGCACTACTACGTTACCGTCGAGGTGGACATGAGTGGGGCCAAGGCGCTGCGCGCCCGCACCAAGGCGTTCAAGGCATCCTATAATGACATCGTGCTGTACGCCACGGCCAAGGCGCTGCGCGAATTCCCGCAGGTCAATGCGCGCTGGTGCGGCGACGCGGTCGAGCAGGTCGAGGACATCAACCTCGGCATGGCCACCGCCCTGCCGACCGGCCTCATCGTGCCGGTCATCCGCAAGGCCCAGACGCTCTCGCTGGAGGGCCTGTGCGCCGCGACCAAAGAACTGGCTGCCAAGGCCCAGACAGGCAAATTGTTACCCGACGAGTACGTCGGCAACACCTTCACCGTGTCCAATCTCGGCGCCTACGGCGTCGATCATTTCACGGCCATCATCAACCAGCCCGACAGCGCCATCATCGCTGTCGGCCAGATGAAGGACCGTGTCGTCGTCATCGACGGCGGCATCCATATTCGGCCCATCATGAAGCTCACCATCTCCAGTGACCACCGCGTCATTGACGGCTCCGTGGCCGGCCAGTTCATGGGGCGTTTGAAGGCAATTCTCGAAGAGGCGGCGTTCTAAGCGCGCCCAACAGCGGAGGTATATTCCATGCGACAGTATGACGTGGCGGTAATCGGTTCGGGACCCGGCGGCTATGTGGCGGCGATTCGCGCGGCCCAGCGCGGCGCGAAGGTCATCGTGGCCGAGCGCAAAAACCTGGGCGGTGTCTGCCTCAACGTGGGCTGCATTCCCACCAAGACCCTCATCCGGAGCGCCGAACTCTACCGGACCATCCAGCATGCCGACGAGTTCGGCCTGAAGGTGGACGGGGTCTCGCTCGACCTGCCCAAGATCATTGCCCGCAAGGACAAGGTCGTCGGCATCAACACCGGTGGCATTGACGGCCTGTTCAAGGGCAACCACATCGACGTGGTCAACGGCGAGGCCTCCATTCCCGCGCCCGGCCGCATCGTCGTCAATGGCGAGGAAATCGGCGCGACGAAGATTATCATTGCCACCGGCGGCCGCCCGGCCGTGCTCAAGGGCCTGGAGTTCAACGGCACCACCGTCATCGGCAGCACCGAGGCGCTCAGCATGACCACCGTGCCCGCGCGTGTGGCGGTCATCGGCGCGGGCGCGCTCGGCGCCGAGTTCGCCTGCATTTGGAACGCCTTCGGCGCCAAGGTCACGCTCATCGAGATGATGCCCAGTGTGCTGCCCAAGAGCGACGAGGAACTGACCAAGCGCCTGCCCGGTCTTTGGAAGCGCCGCGGTATGGACGTGCGCACAGGCACCAAGGTCTCCAAGCTGGAGCATCTGAAGAAGGGTGTGAAGCTCACGCTCGAAGGCGACACGCCCGGCGAGGTCGAGGTGGATGTTGTGCTCGTGGGCATCGGCCTGGCGTGCAATTCCGAACTGGTCGCGGCCAACCCCAAGCTGGGTATTCAACTTGGCAAGCGCGGCGGTATCATCGTCAACGAAAAGATGGAAACGGCGGCGTCCGGCATCTATGCCATCGGCGACGTGATTGACCGCACCTGGCTGGCCCACGGCGCGAGCCACGAAGGCATTGTCGCCGCGACGAACGCCACCGGCGGCAACAAAAAAGTCGACTACCGCGTGCTGCCCGCCTGCAACTTCACCTCGCCCGAGGTAGCCTCCGTGGGGCTCACGGAGAAAGAGGCGAAGGAGAAGGGCATCAACGTCAAGGTTGGCCGCTTCGCGTTCATGGCCAATGGTCGCGCCCATGCGCTGGGCGAAACAGAAGGCATGGTCAAGATCGTCGGCGACGCCGCCACGGACGAGATCATCGGCGTGCACATCATGGGCGCAGAGGCGGGCGAACTCATCGCCATCGCCGCGCTGGCCATGTCGATGGAGGCAACGGTCGAGGAGATTGTCCATACCATCCACACCCATCCAACCCTGTCAGAGGCTATCCTCGAAGCCGCCGAGGACTACTACGGGATGGGCATACACTCCAAGCCGAAGAGGTAGGACCCTGCTCTTTCCGCTGGTGATTGCGCCGGAATCTCGCACGAGATTCCGGCGTCCCTGTTCCATAGCGCCCCTGTCTGTCATTACTCCCGGGATTCCCCGGGAACAGGCAAGCAGCATGTTTTCTGGTCCGCCGCACAAAAATGCCCATCTCAATCGTGGTACAGTATGAGCGTTTCAAAGCTGGGTGGCGGAATGGATTCACAAGCAATAGCGTCGGTGCAGAAGTTCTATGATGAGAACTGCCGGGAACTGCACACCTATGCGGTCTCGCTGCTGCGGGACCGCGAAGCGGCCGAAGACATCGTGCACAGCGCGTTCGAGAAACTGCTCCGGCGCCTGTTTCCCCCGCGTGAACTGCGTCCCTATGTCTACCGGGCCGTGCGCAATGGGGCGTGGGATCTGCTGCGGCGAAACCACCGGTTCCCCGGCGCGGCGTCTGTTTATGCGGACGTGCCCGCCGTTCATCCAGCGGAGGAACTGGCCCTGCGCGAGGAAGCCGGGCGTCTCTTGGCGCTGCTGTCGGACGATGAAAGGGAATGCGTGGTGCTGAAGTTGTTCAACAGCCTGACCTTCCAGGAAATCGCGGTCATCCGCCGGGTGTCCATCAACACAGCCGCCTCATGGTACCGCCGCGCGATGGAAAAGATGAAGGCCCAGGCGACGGAGCGTGACAAATGAACCCCCCTGAAGAACTGTTGCGCGCCCCCGCGCTGGCCGGTCCCGGCGAGAAACACCGGCGGCGCATGGAGGATCTGTTCCGTTCGCGTGTGCGGCGGACGTGGTTCCAGCGGCCCGTTCCGCTGTGGCAATGCGCGGCCGCGTGCCTGTTGTGCGCGGTTCTTTCGGTACTGGCGTGGAACGCCCTGCGAACACATGCCCCGGTAAAGAACGAGTATACCGAAAACGTGTACTACGTGCTGAACGTGTCCGATACCGCACTACCGACACCCGCCGCGTCGCGGTCCGGATTCCTGACCGACCCCAAGAAGATCCAAACGAGTGTGTACAGCGTCCGCCACGAGAATGTCACCAAACCTTTGGGAAAGATATGAGGTGCACCATGAGAAACGTTGCGGTCACAATCATGCTGGTCTTTGCGGCGGGCGCCGCGACGGCCGAGACCGCCAATGCGCCCGGAAACACGGCTGACATCCGGGTGTACCGCGTGCTCACGGACATCGACGGCAAAACCCCGTTGCCCGCCATGGACCCCGCGGCAGAAAACGAGGAGGCCGGCAGCCTCACGATGGGGTCCATCCTGACGGGCTCCACAACCTTCAATGTGGGGGGAGTCGACCTTAGTCTCGACGGATCGGAAATCCGCTGGAACGGCGCGGCCGGGCCCAACCAACCGGGCATCCTGCTGCTTGCGAACGCCGAAGGCATCGAGTTCAAGGACACCGCCGCCCTGGCGCTGTCACAGCCGGTCGACACAGCCGGCACCGCGGGGGCCGACCTGAAACTGGGCATGGCGGGCATCGACATTCAGTGCATGCGCGTCTGGGACAACCAGGTAAACGTCTCGATACACCTGGAACGGCCGCGCCTGCCCCAGATCACCGACCATGGAACCGTTGTCGCCCGCGGACCAAAAGTTCCGTCATCGGCTTTGGACGGGGGCTGGCTGGCGGTGAATCTGCCCGCCGGGCCCGAAAAGTGGGCCTGCCTGGCCTGCGGCGTTACGACCGTGTCGGGCAAAGCGGCCGGGTCCCTGCTCGTCTTCCTGAGAACCCACGGTGAAGGGGTCACGAACCCGGTTCCCAAACCCGGTTACCCCCAATACTCGGTGGAGATGAAGTTCATCAAGATGCCGGCATCCGTGGCGGCGGCGTTTCGGCGTAAGTATGAAGCACTGTCCGAAGCGGGCGTCTCCCCAGAGCACGCCGAACTGTTTCGTATCGGTTATGAGAAGCCGGGGTCCGCGGACGACGCCGACAGCCGTTCCGGGCCTGCGATATTGGACTGGCTCAACGATCAGAAGGCGACCGAACTGATAAGCGCGCCGCGGATCACCCTGGCGCCCAAGACGGAAAACGACCCGCCCGAACTCCGTGAACGCCTGTTCAAGGTTGTTCTGCGAAACCCGGGCCAGTCCCCGGGCGATCCGAACAACACCGATGCCGGACAACACTTCTTCACCATGCTCGAAGAATTCACGCCCCGGCTCGTTTCCTTCCTCAAAGAACATCAAGGAAAGCGTCCCGGCATTATTTCCGACGCCACCAGCGAGTACTATTTTGACAAAGAGCGCGATGAACTCCTGCGGTACTCCTATGGCAATGCGGCCGCGGTTGCCCTTGAACCCCTGCCAGACGCCGATTCCGTGCAAACCACCGTCTACTGGGACATGAAGACCAAAGAGGAACATGGGCGGGGCCTGTTCTTCTGGAAACAGCCCCCGCCGCCCACGTTTCACGAATTTCCCGCCGAACTAACCCACACCTTCCACGATCGGGAATGCATAGGCCTGCTCCGGCCTTACGAAGACTCACGGACCTGGCTTCTGTACACGGCCTGCGTCACGCGGGTCAATTCCGAAGGACAGCGCTTCCTCGAAACAAAATAGCCACCCGCCGTTTTTTACTGCGCCGGCTCCGGTTCCGTTGAGGTGTCCGCGGGCGGATTTACCGGGTTCCAGCGGGCCGGCAGGCCGTTCGGCAGGGCGACGAGGAATCCCGTGGCTTTGTCCGGCTCATTGGGGGGATAGTCGCTACTGACAATCTGCGTGCCACTGGCAAGGGTGAGTTCGCGCCGTTTCACGGCGCCTTCGGCGCCGCGCTTTCCCGGGCCGCCAGTGGTGCTCCTGATCCAGTACCCTTTACGGACCAACTCGGGCACTTCCGGGTCCAGCCCGTTGTCGCGAACCATGGCTGCCGCGTAAGGATGGCCGGGATCGCAGTTCACGAACATTGCCCGGCCCTGAAGCGACTCGCGGTCTTGGAGGTACAGTCCGCGCACTTCACTCCGGTTGTGCAGGATGAAGAACACCCGGCCCCGCACCGAATCCAGCGTCGGCCAGCCCCGTTTCAGCACGGACTCCTCCAGCGTGTCGGCGTTACCGCGTACCTCGTCCGGGGTGATGAGCCGGTCCGGGGGGAAAACCGATCGCACGTCCGCGTCAAGCCGGTCTAAATCCTCAGCTTTGGGAAAGGTGACTCTGGGGTCGATCAGCGGGCCTTCAACCTTGTATTCCACAAGAATTGAAATCGGCACATGCTTCGGGTGGGCGTCAGACCACGCCTTGACCACATTCAGGCAATCGGTGAACATGCGGCAGGTGGACGCCGGGTCCAGCAGCGGCACGTGCATGACCCGCCAGCCTTCGGGCGTGTTGTGGATGTCCAGTTCGAGGCTCCGCACGCTGTTGTCAAGCTGCACATCGAGCGGCTGGTGTTCGTAGTCCCACTCTTCGGCCTCCTTGGTGATGGCGGTAAAGGTGTGCAGATCGGGGCCGCGCTTGTGATAGCTGTTGTGCGTGCCCAGCACCTGAATCTGGTTCATCCGCGGCCCGTCGCCAAACTCCAGCGGCGCCGCCATTGCATAAGAAGCGCACATTGACGCCATCACCACATTCAGAATCACATATCTCATATCATTCCCTGTTCTTCTTGGTTTCATGGCCATTGGCCCATTGGACCGGCCAATCTGGCTTTTGGTGTTGCCCAGACATCTCCAACGGCAGCCAACCTCAAGTCCATCCCGTCCATCCGGTCCATTTCGTCCATCCGGTCCATTTGATTCTGTCCGCCCCATCCGGTACTTTCATGCAAAGAACCTTCCACCACGAGGAATCAGCCATGAGTTCTCATCGTCTTGCAATTGTCTTCGCTGCTGGCATTCTCGTTCTTTCGGCATCCACGTTTGCCGAAGACACGACTGCTTCTCCCGCCATGACACCCGTCGCGCCGGGCATTTGGCGCGTGTCGCTGGGCGCTCCGGAACAGCAGACGCCCGTATCAGTGCTGAAACCCGAAATGCGCAAGGAAGCGTTGGGCAACCTGCCAGAGGCGGCGCAGCCGCCCTTCGAGTTGGACAAAGTCGTTTTCCGCACCAACGCCCGCGGGGCGGTCGTGGTGCTGCCCTTGGGCGCAAGCGAACAGATCTACGGCCTTGGCCTGCATCTGACCATGTTTAACTGCACCAACACGCGCAAGGAAATTACCGTCAACGATAACCAGGGCGACGAGGACGGCAGTTCCCACGCCCCCGTGCCGTTCTATGTGTCGAACAAGGGCTATGGCGTCTATGTGGACACGGCCCGCTATGCCCGCTTCTACTGCGGCGATCTTGCTCCCGTCGGCGCCGATGAAGGCAAGAAGGCGGACGCAAGCCAGCCCGCCACCACCACCACCGCGCTCTATTCGGCCCGCGACATACCCAGGAAGTCCATGACCGTGGAGGTTCCGGTGGCGAAAGGCGTGGATGTGTACATCTTCGCCGGGCCGGACATGAAAACCGCCGTCCGCCGCTACAACCTGTTCTCCGGCGGCGGCTGCATGCCGCCGATGTGGGGCCTCGGCATGTATTACCGCGGCCACACCAAGTTCAACGCCCAGGAGGTGTTGGACCTCGCCAAGCGCCTGCGCGACACACACATGCCCTGCGACGTGTTTGGACTGGAACCGGGCTGGCACACGCAGGCCTATTCCTGCTCCTACGTGTGGAGTCCCGAGCGCTGGCCCGACCCGGCGGGGTTCATCGCCGCCATGCGCGGCATGGGCTACCAGCTCAACCTGTGGGAGCACGCCTTTGTCCATCCAACCTCGCCCCTCCACGACAGCCTGCTGCCGCTGTCCGGAGACTACGAGGTTTGGCGGGGGCTCGTGCCCGACTTTTCCCTCGACAAGACCCGCGAGATCTTCGGCGGCTACCACGATCGCGAGTTTGTGAAGAAGGGCGTGGGCAGCTTCAAGCTCGACGAGTGCGACAACCAGCCCAACAAGAAAGACCCCTGGTCCTTTCCCGAACTGAGCGCGTTTCCCTCCGGTATGGATGGTGAGCAGATGCACTGCATGTTTGGCACGCTCTACCAGAAGACACTGAATGACGTGTTTCGCGCCAACAACCTGCGCACCTACGGCAAGGTCCGCGCATCCCACGCGCTCGCCGCGGCGCTTCCGTTTGTGATCTACAGCGACCACTACACGCACAAGGATTTTATCCGGGGCATCGCCAACTGCGGCTTCTCGGGCCTCCTCTGGCAGCCCGAAGTGCGCAACTGTGACTCCATCGACGATCTCATGCGCCGTGCCGAGACAGTGATCTTCGCGCCACAGACGGTCTTCGATTCGTGGTTCCTGAAGCTGCCGCCCTGGATGCAGATAGACACGGACAAGAACAACGCCGGCGAACTGCTGTCCAACCACGACGAGGTCGAAGCCAAGATTCGCGACCTGGTGCAATGGCGCATGCGGCTCATTCCCTACCTCTACGCCGCTTTTGCCGACTACGCCCAAACCGGCGAGCCGCCCTTCCGCGCCCTGTGCCTCGACTGGCCGCACGACAAGAACGTCCATGATGTGGACGACGAGTACATGATGGGCCCGTCCATGCTCGTCGCCCCCATGACGAAGGAACAGACCACGCGCAAGGTCTATCTGCCCGAAGGCGACTGGTACGACTTCTGGACCAACGCCAAATACGAAGGCGGAAAGACTCACGACATTGCCGCCGCTGTGGAGACCATCCCGGTTTTCGTCAGATCCGGCTCCATCATCCCTCTGGCCGACCCGGTTGAGCACGTTACCCCCGAAACCGTCTTCAACCTCGAAGTGCGTGTCTACGGCAGGCACCCCGCCGACTTTACGCTTCTGGAAGACGACGGCGTCAGCCTCACCGCTCCCTCCAACCGCGTAATGCTGCACTACAAATCCGGCAACATCGGGAAGGTTGAGCGCAAGGGAGATTTCAAGGGCGAGCGATACACTGTCAAGGAATGGAAGGTGGTGGGGGAGTGATCAATTTCAAATAATGAGAAACAGAATAGATTGAACATGGATATACGGGATGCACAGGATTAAGAAGATGAGATTGGCTTTGTCTTATCCTGTCCATCCTGTTTATCCATGTTGATAGCTCTTCCCTCTTCGTGTCCTTCGTGTCTTCGTGGTTCAATGCCGGAACGCATGCGCTTCATGCCGGTTTCGGTGTCTTCCATTCATTCGAGGCGCAGATCTCCGGGATGCCAATGTCGGCCACGACCACGCGTCCCACGTGGGGTTCTGCCGACTTCACCAGAAGGCCCTTCTTCATGAAGGCGAAGGTCACCGTCACATCAGCCCGGACGCACACGCCGCAGGGCGCACCGGTGTCGGCGTCCAAGCCCGACGGCAGGTCCACCGCAATCGTCACCGGACCCCGCGGCCAGGCCTCGATGACAGCCCGCGCCGTGCCCCGCACCTCGCCGGAGATGCCCGTGCCGAGCAACGCATCAACCAGCACGGCGCAGTCCGCAAGGTCCGCCACGGCGTGCGCCGTGGCAGCCGCATCCGGCGCCACCACCATGCTTCCGCCCAGCCGCAGATAGACGTTCATGAACGTCTTCGCGTCGCCCGTAATCTGCTCCGGTTCCGCGGCCAGCACCACGGTGGGTTCCATGCCCGCCAGCAGCGCCAACCGTGCCACCACAAACCCGTCACCCCCGTTGTTGCCCTTGCCGCAGACAATGCCCACTGGCGCGCCGCTGACCTCCCGAAACACCGCCGCCCCCGCATTGTTCATCAGCACCGAGCCGGGCATGCCCAGTTCCTCAATGCAGCGCCGGTCAGCCTCGCGCATTTGCGCCGCAGTCAGCACAATCATCGGCCATAATCTCCTATTGCCTGAAACGGCCCCGCCGCCGGACGATCCGGCGGCGAGACTGCGCTCAGTTCTTAGTTCTTACTAGACCCAAGACCCCAGACCCTAGACCCTGCTCAGAACTGCACCCGCACACGGTAGGTCAGTTCCACCGTTTCGCCGGCCTTCATCGGCAGGCTGAACACCGCCGTTTGCGCGTCCTTCTTCACAAAGTCCGCCGACTTCTCGATGATGTTCCACATGCCCGGCATCGGCTCGACCACGTCCACGGTGATCGGCACCTCCTTGTGGTTGCGCACCGTGATTTTGAACGCGGACTCATGCGAACTCGGCCCGAGCACCTTAAAGTCCGACTGGATGCGGTCGGCCACCACGTCAAACGCCTTGCCCATGCGCAGGCGCACGGTCTCGTCCTTGGCCGTGTGCTTGATCCGGTCCTCGCCCGAGAACTGGTACATGTCCGAGCTGTCCTTCTGGTAAATGCGCATCACACCGGCGGGCAGCGGCATGCCAAGCTGGTTCTTCTCCTTGTTGTCAAAAGTCAGGAACACGGCAACGTTCTGGTCCTTGATGGGCTCGATCTTCGAACTGTAATAGGCAAGATCGCCCCGGAACTCATAGACCTTCTTTACCCCGATGTTCGTGCCCGAAAGCAGGCTCACCTGCTTCGACTGGTTTTCCTTGATGGTGGTGCGCCGCGGGAGTGTGTAGAGGTGGTATTCGGCGAAACTTTCCTCGACCATCGGTGCCGGGGCCGCCGCGCGCAGGTCCATGCCCACCATTCCGTCATGGACCATTTGCACGGCGGGCTGCACAATGTTGACCTCGCCCGCGACCAGCTTCAGTTGCGCCTTGTTGTACGCCGCGCCCGACTGGTTGTTGAGGGTGACCCAGCCCTCGATGTTCATTCGGGTCTCTTCTTTGTTCATGGTGAGCACGTAGTCCGCCTTCCACGACATGCCGCTTGTCAGATAGGTCGCCTCTACTTCGTGGTCCGTGCCCCGGTTGTCCAGCAGCCAGAGCAGCGTGGGCTTGGCGATCAATTCCTGCGGCAGTTCCGGCAGTACCACCTGTCCGGGGTAGCCGAGGTAAATCTTTCCGTCCACCTCATACACGGTCCCGTTGTTGACACTGAGCAGCTTCGCCTTCTGTTCCAGAAAGTCGATTTCCTTGCTCTTGTTGACGAGCGTCACCTCCTTGCCAACATACTTCTCAAGGAGCTTTTCCGGGCTCATCAGGTCGTACTCATAGTTCTGCTCCAGAATGCTCAGGTTGCCCGCGTCGTTCAGCGACACCAGGCTGACGGTCTCCGGCTGGATCTTCTCCGCCACATCCATGAACTTCAGCGTCAGTTCGCCCGGCGCAAGCTTGATTTTGCGGCGGTCGCGCACCAGCGCCCGATCGTTGTTGTACACCGTCACGGCCACATCGGTCTGGTCGGCAACGGTCGTCTGGGCGGGTGCGGCCGTCTCCTGTGCCCAGACCGTTCCGGTCAATAGACCGGCAAGCGCCGCCACAGTCAGGATAAGTTTCTTCATGGATAGTCTCCTCAAAGTTGCGGTCTCGCGAGGAACAGGGACAGACACGTCTCCGCTTCGCTCTGCTTGCATCAGTCCCTGTTCCTAGTACTGCACGCGCACGCGGTAGGTCAGCTCCACCGTTTCGCCGGCTTTCATGGGCAGGCTGAACACCGCCGTTTGCGCATCCTTCTTCACAAAGTCCGCCGACTTCTCGATGATGTTCCACATGCCCGGCATCGGCTCGACCACATCCACCGTGATCGGCACCTCTTTGTGGTTGCGCACCGTGATTTTGAACGCGGACTCATGCGAGTTCGGCCCCAGCACCTTGAAGTCCGACTGGATGCGGTCGGCCACCACGTCAAAGGCCTTGCCCATGCGCAGCCGCACCGTCTCGTCCTTGGCCGTGTGCTTGATCCGGTCCTCGCCCGAGAACTGGTACATGTCCGAGCTGTCCTTCTG
>CAIXUF010000506.1 GCA_903922535.1 Candidatus Hydrogenedentota bacterium | reverse complement strand
GTCCTGCGTCTCATAGGAATGGGACACCATCCACGGGCCCACCACCACCGCCCCGCCCACCAGCGCCAGCGTAATCAGCCCCGCCATGGCAAGGCGGTTGCGCTTGAGCCGCCGCCACGCATCGCGCCCCAGCGAGGCGCCCTGTTCCGTGTTGTCATCAGCCAATTGTTTCAAAGTGTCACGTCCCAATCTAAGATCAACTCGTCCAGTGTGGGGCAGACATTCTTGTCTGCCTTTCTGTCTTGGAACGGCAGACAGGAATGTCTGCCCCACACTGGACCCATTCCGACTCCTGACCCCATTGCTTCATTGCGCCCGGACCCTTGGATCGAGCAGCGCCAGCGCGATGTCGGCCGCGAGGTTCAGCGCCACACCAGCACGGCGTAGACCAGCACCGATCCGATGACCATGGTATAGTCGCGGTTGAACGCCGACTCGACGAACTCGCGGCCGAGCCCCGGCACCTGGAAGATGGTCTCCACCACGAACGAGCCGGTGAACAGCCCCGCCGCCGCGGGTCCAAGGAACGCCACCACGGGCTGCACGCCGCCGCGCAGCGCGTGGCGCAGCACGATGCGCGTTTCGCTCAGGCCCTTGGCGCGGGCAGTGCGGATGAAGTCCTGCGCGAGCACCTCCAGCATGCCACCGCGCGCGAGCCGCGCGATATAGGCCGCATAGGCCGCGCCCAGCGTGATCGACGGCAGAATCTTGTGCAGCGGCGTGGACCATCCCATCACGGGAAGCCAGCCCAACCACAACCCAAACACCAGCACCAGCAGCGGGCCCCGCACGAAGCCGGGCAGGCAAATGCCCAGCATCGCCAGCGACATGGTGCCGTGATCAAGCGCACTGTTGGGACGCAGCGCCGCCAGCAGCCCCGCCGCCATGCCCACCGCCAGCGCCACCAGCAGCGCATAGCTGCCCAGTTCGAGCGACACGGGAAAACGCAGCGCGATCCACTCGCTCACCGTGCGGCCGGGCTTGCGGAAGGAGGGTCCGAAGTCGCCGTGCAGCACGCCGCCAAGGTAGTTCAGATACTGCCGGTACAGCGGCTGGTCCAGCCGGTACTGCGTTTCCAACTGTTTTAGCACCTGCGGCGTCGCGCGCTTCTCCGTGTCGAACGGCCCGCCCGGCGCGAGACGCACCAGGAAGAACGCCACCGTGATCACCGCCAGAAGCACGGGAATGGACTCCAGGAAACGGCGCAAGATGAATGCAATCACGGAGTGGCCCCCTTGTCCCGTTCCAGCCACATGTCGGTCCATGACAGGTGATCCAATGGATTAAGCACCAGACCCTTCACCGCCGACGACTGCAGGAACTTCCATGTGTAGAAATAAATGGGGATGATTGGACTTTCATCCAGAAGAAGCGCCTCCGCCTGTTGGAGCAGTTCAAGCCTTATTGCGCGATCCGTCTCGGTGTGGGAGGCGCGGATGAGCGCGTCATATTCCGGCGAGGACCAGCCGGTGCGGTTGTTGCCCACCCCGGTCTGAAAGCATTCCAGGAAGTTCGCCGGGTCGGCCACGTCGGCGATCCAGCCACCCCTTGCCACCGCGTAATCGAGCGTGTTCACCGCGGCAAGAAACACTTTCCAGTCCTGGTTGAGCAGGCGCGCGTCCACGCCCAGGTTGTCGCGCCACATGCGCTGCACCGTTTCCGCGATGGTCCGGTGCGCGTCGCTGGAATTGTAGAGGATCTCCACCGGCCCCATGCCCTGCCCGCCGGGAAAACCCGCCGCCGCCAGCAGCGCGCGCGCGGCTTCAGGGTCATATTTCACCTGCGCGCGCGCCGTGTAGCCGGGCATGTCCGGCGGAACCAGCGAGGCCGCCGGGCGCTCGCCCGCCTTCAGCACGTTATTGGCGATCTCGTCACGGTTCAGCGCCATGACCAGTGCCCTGCGCACGCGGGAATCGTTGAAGGGCGGCCGCGTGACATTGATCCGGTAGAAATAGGTGCCCAGGTCGGGGCAGATCTTGATGAGGTCCGGATGCTCCCTCCGGTAGATGGGAATCTTGTGCGTCGGCACCGTCGAGGTCAGATCCAGAATGCCCGCGCGAAAAGACCGCTCCTCGGTCTGCTGGTTGTCGATGGGATAGAATTCAATCCCGTCGAGCCGCACCTGCGCCGTGTTCCAGTAATGGGGGTTGCGGCGCACCCGCAGCACGTCGTTGGGCTGCCATTCGGCCAGCGTGAACGCGCCGTTGCCCACCAGGTTTCCGGCGCGGGTCCACAGCGTACCCCGCTCGTCAATGGCGCCGAACTTCTCGATGGTTGCCCTGTGCAGCGGAAGCCACGCGGTGTGTGTCTGCATCGCCAGCAGGTAGGGCGTGGGGCTGCCCAGCGTCACCTCAAGCGTGCGGTCGTCCACAACGCGCACCCCGACCGTGCCGAAATCGGTGGTCTTGCCCTCATTGAAGTCCCGCGCTCCGCGGATGCAGTGCAGCAGATAGGCGTATTCCGAGCCGAGTTTCGGGCTGAGGATGCGCCTCCACGCGTAGGCGAAATCCTGAGCGGTGACGGGGTCGCCGTTCGACCAGCGCGCCTCGGGCCGGATATGAAAGGTGTACACCCGCCCGTCCGGCGAAATGTCCCACGATTCCGCCGTCGCGGGCACGGGCTTCATCGTGGTCAGGTCAATGTCCGCCAACCCCTCGAAGAGCGAGCCGAGGATGCGGTGTTCCGGCTGGCCGGTCACCTGGTGCGGGTCCAAGTCCTGCGGTTCGGCTCCGATGCCCACGCGCAGGACCATTCCCGGCAGCGCCCCCTCGTCGCGCCAGGAGCATCCCGTCACGAAACAAACCGCCAGCACCGCCGGCACCATGAAACGCAGGACGGACGGCCGCGCGCTGGCATGCAGATTCATGGGAATGGCCTCGGGCCACTCCCGCTTCCAACAAAGTATTCGCATGGGAAGAAGCACGCCTATTTCTTCTCGAAGACGTCAATAATGCTGCCAAACAAGTCTTTTTCAGCGCGGATCTTGTCATCTCCGCCGACCACACACAGATTGTTGGCCTCCGCAACGGCCGCATAGAGTCCCGCATATTTCTTGATGTCTGAGGGCGTTGTCGACAACACTTCCCCCCTTTCCCTTTCAAGATCATCGGCAACATAACCGCAGACATGGTGCATTGTTGCACGCTCCCCCTTCTGGGAAGGGGTTAAAGGATGGTCGAGGTCGCCTATTGCCCCGATGATGAATTTCTTCATGTCCGCTTCTGACCAGTTGGATTCGCCGATGTACTTTGGGATGTCGCCGTAGGCATCAAGGGTCTTCTTTATCTGCGGATCGCGAAAGCTTGCGAGCGTAATCGTCCCGGGCCTCGACGTTGTGATATGCGCGCCATAGGCCCCGTTTTGGACCCGCACTCTGTTCCAGAGGTAATCCGAATACAGCATCTTTGCCAGAACCAGCATGCTTCCACTGTAATCATAGCCGAGAGACCGGAAATCGGCCGCACGCGCCACGTAATCGACTTCAGAGGGTATTACGAGGGCTTCATTCGCCCTTTGGGGCTTCAGATCGAATCTGGTCTCCGCGGCGGGCCTGATCGGGACTTCACCTATAAGTTGTTGCAGTCCGGCTTTGACCTGTTCAAAGGCCCCTTCATCCGCCGTGAAACTTACAATCAAATTGTCCCTGGCAATAATAAGATCCCTCGCCTTCCCCAGATTCTCGACTACCTGGTCACTGTTGTCGTCAAAATCGCGCGACAGCTTCTCAAGAAGCTGGTAGAAGCTGACCCCGCCCAGCAATTCCTTGTACGCGCCGCCGACGGAACAGTAGGAGGAGGCTCTCATGGCCGCAAACCTGCTGCCCGAGCCGGCAATGGAGTCCTCCATGCCGGTCTTCGCCTCGTCAATAAGCTCTTTCAGGCGTTTCTTGCCCGTCAGATTTGTCTTGAACAGGATCTCCCGTTCCAGTTCCAGCAGTCTGTCAAAATTGCCCAGCAACGCCTTGCCGCTGACAACTAACTTGGGACGGATCGCGGCCAGGGAGTCTTTGTCTGTATAGACCTCCGTCCTTGCCTCAATACCGCCCGTGCTGATGTCCTTCTCCTTCGCAAGCTCCAGGTAGTCGTGTTTCTCCGTGTCCATTTCACCGAGAACCAGGGAAAGCAGGGCGGCGTAGGGAATGAGTTCGTTGGGCACCGCTTTCATGTCGAAGTACAGATCAAGATATCCTATCTTGTTTGTGAACAGCTCATGGCTCAGGCATGTTGCGCCAAGGTCCTTCACCTCCTTTTGCGGAAGCGCCTCGGGCTCCTTTCTGATGTCCGTCAATTCCAGGGCGGGAATGGTTGCCACTGCCTCCGGTGAGTCAGGCGCTGATTGCCTGCGCTTCAGTTCCAAGGTCTCCTCTTTGATCCTGTCAAGCGCCTCTTTGGAGAGGGAGTCTTTGAGCTTCGCCAGCTTCTCCCTGAGTGCCGCGCTTTCACCGGCCTCCAGGCCGGGTTTGGGAACAAACGCCAGGAACGATCTATGGCGGTTCTCCAGGAGATGACGCTTTATCAGGCCTTCAAAATACCCGTCCCGGACTTTCTCCCTGATGCTCTTTAGTAGGGGCTCAAAACGCAGGTGCATAAGCGGATCGGCATCATACAGCCAGCTTCGCAGGACCATTTCATTTGCCAGCAGTCCTTTGGGCAGGTGCTCTTCCTCAAACTCCCTCAGCTCAAATTCTCTTGAATTGATGGCGGCCTCAACCAGTCTGCTGTCCAGTTTCCCCTCCACCAGCCGTTTCAGCGTGTCCTCCACGATGTGCAGGAACTCCTGCTTCCTGTCAGCGTCGGAGTTCTTTACCATGATCGACAGGGTGGGCTGCAAAAGGTCCTCATCCCACGTGCAGCTCACATCCTGTCCGATGTTGGCGTCCGTCAGCGCCCTTCTCAACGGGGCCGCGGAAGACTCAAGAAGCATGTACTTGAGGATATCGACGCCGAGCATAAGTTCGCTGTCCGTGCTTCTTCCTATCACGTAGTTCAGGGTCAGGTAGGTTTTCTGCTCCGTGCCGTCCGTTTTGTTGACCGAGTAGTATTCCGTTGTGTCGCCCGGTTCCGCAAGCGGCGCGTGAGGCGCGATTTGGGAGTCAACGGACGTCTTTTCGAGCCGGCCCAGATACTCCTTGTCAATGAAGGAAAGATGCCCGGCGATGTCGCCGTTGCCGTACAGAAAGATGAAGCTGTTCGACGGTGTGTAGTATTTCTTGTGGAAGGACACGAAGTCCTCCTGTGTCAGCGTTGGAATTGCCCCGGGCAGACCGCCCGATTCAAGACCGTAGATCCCGTTCGGGAACAGGCTCTTCTTGATGCGCGCCTCCAGGGCTTCCTCCGGGCTTGCGAGCGCCCCCCGCATTTCGCTGTAAACCACGCCGTTGTAGGTCAGTTCGCCCGTGTGTTCATCGACTTCATAGTGCCACCCCTCCTGCTTCATTATGAACGGGTTGTTCAGGAGGTTTGGATGAAAGACGGCGTCAAGGTACACATTCATGAGATTCAGGAAGTCTTTGTCGTTCCGGCTCGCAACCGGATACATGGTCTTGTCGGGAAAGGTCATTGCATTCAAGAACGTGTTCAGCGAGCCCTTCAGGAGATCAACAAAGGGTTCTTTGGTGGGGAACTTTTCCGATCCGCACAGAACGGAGTGCTCCAGAATATGGGTCAACCCGTTGTCGCTTTCGGGCGGCGTTCTGAACGTGATGGAGAAAACCTTGTTGTCGTCGGTGTTGGACAGGTACAGGAGCCGCGCCGAGGTCTTTTCATGCACAAAACACCGCGCCGTGGAATTGAGTTCGGCGACCGGTGTGATTGATTCCAGCCTGAATCCCGAGATCACCTGGCCCGCCTCATTGGGTTCCGCCTGTGCCGTCCGCATGCCTGTAAACAATGCGCCTGCGGCAAGCAAGGCAAGAACACAGCAGAAACCTGTTTGAGAAATACGCATCTATCCTCTCCCTTGTGAAAAAATGGACACCACTCCGCGCGTCCATCGATTCACCTTCTGAACACGCCGGACCCTGCGCAGAGTTCGTTGCCGAACGCTCCGAACCCAGTATGGAACATCTGTTTCGCACAATAATATCAACTTATCAGAACCGGCCCCGCCGCACAACATCCCCGCCGTTACCGTCGCCTTTCATGCCGCCGAAACGGAAGGTGGGCGGGACGAATCTCCCTTCCGTTTCATTCTGCATTCGCCGGACGGTATGATGAACAGCATGAACACACACAAGCCAGCCATGACACGCCGCGCCTTCATCGGCGCGGGGGCGGCGGGAATGGGCCTTGCGGCCTCCGCCGGCGCGGCCGAACCCGGCCGCGACAAGAAGAAACCCCAGGCGCAGTCCGCGCCCGCCAAGGAGCCGTCCATGGGACCACGAGACACCGCGAAGATAACCATGGTCCAGTTGACCACCGGCAAGGACGTGCCACCCACCATCGAGCGCATGCCCGCCTTCTTCGAGAAGGCCGCGGATTTGGGTTCGGACCTGGTCGTTTTCCCCGAATACGTGCTGGGCGACATGATCACAACCAAGGACACCGTGGCGCAGCAGTTCTTCGCGCTGGCCGCAAAGTACAAGATCAACGCAATCACCGGCTGTGTTGAGCGGCAGGGTAAGGACCAATGGTCCACCAGCGCGTGGGTGGTGGACCGGAGCGGCAACCTGCTGGGCCGCTATTTGAAGTGCCACCCGGCCTCCGGCCCGGCGCCACACTGGTGGCCGCCCAACCAGGGTAACGACCGCGAAGCCCGCGGCATTCTCGGCAGCGAGTTCAAGGTGTTCACGCTCGATTTCGCGCCGATAGGTATTCTGGAGTGCTACGACGGCTACTTCCCCGAAGCCTGGGGCTGCACCTCCTACATGGGCGCCGAGATTATCCTCTGGATAAACGGCCGCGACGGGATGATCGAGGATTCCCACTGCATGATGGCCGCGCAAAGCTACGGCTGCGTGGTCGGGGCCAACATCACGCAGGGCTCCAACACCGGCTTCACCGGCCCCGGCTGCGTCACGCCCGCCGACGGCCACAAGGCCGAGCCCGAAGAGGCGCGCTTATACCCGCGCATAAAGCAGAAGGGTGACGCCTGCGTCACCGCCTCCATCAACCTCGCCGAACTCCGCTGGAAACGCAAGCACCTGCGCACCATGCACCAGCGCCGCCCCGAACTCTACGGCCTGCTCACCCATGACGTAAAGATGTGGCAAAACTACCCGGACATCCCCTGGGATTTCCCGAAATGCGCGGAACTGGTCAATAAAGCCCAATTGTAGGTTTTGGGCTTGGGTCTGCTGGCCGGGAACGTCGGAAATATTCTGTCAACAAATGGGCTGTTGTCGGCATCCGTGGCGGCCCGCAACGAACCGCTTCAACAATCAAAGGCGCCACAGACAAATGCGACCATTGATGAGAGCAATTCTCCTGACGTCCTCCTTGTTCTGCCAGTATGCCCCAGGTGCAACCCAGCCCACGCCTCCCGTCGAAACAAAGGGTTGGCTGCTCCCTTCCCAGGGCGACAACCCCATGCCCTATTGGGGACACGACAACGGAATCGGCGTTACCGTTCCAGCCTGCCGTGGACCGCGTGGCCTCATCGGCATTCACACGCCCTATCTGGGCCAGACGGACTGCCAGAGCCTGAATTTCGTGGCCGTCGAACCCGTCGTCGAAGGACGCCGGGGATTCTCTGAAATGGAGCACAGCGTGCTCGACGGCGTCCAGGGCCTGCGCCTCTGGACCACCAACGACCTGGATCGCGACTCTAAACCCGATGACCACGCCCGGCCCGCGCAGGGCAGGCTCGACACCGTCGGCGGCGTGCAGACGTTAAGTTTCCACGTGCACATTGAACGCATGCACAACGGCGCGCAGCCCATCATCCAGGTCATTTTCCGCGCCGGCACTCCCCATGAAGTGGGCTTCAAGCTTTACGCGGCGGACCAATCGGCGAAAATGGATTCCTGCATCCTCTCGGCAACCATGGGCAACTACGCCAGGCTCCGCCTGCTGCGCCTCAAATCCGGACAGGCGGACGCCGCAACGCTGTGGACGGGCGAGTCCGCCCCGGACAACGGATTCTTTCCCCATCGCGCCTGGTCCCTGGGTGATTTAATTACGGAGGGGGGCGCCGCCGTTGCATTCGCGCAGCCCAGCGAGGCGGATCCGGCGGCCGCCTCGTACAGCCCCAACGTGCCGTCCCACTGGAAATACAAAGGGATCGCGGCCATCCAGTTTTGGCGCAGCCCCCGTCCCTCCCCAAACCTCGTCTGCCGCGTCAACGCCCGCCAAACTTACTATGGACCCTCGGGCGGCACGATTCCCGGTGGTGCGGCCTTCGAGAACTTTGAACTGGAGGAACCCTTCGCCGAAGGCCAGGAGTTCCAATTCGGCGCGGCCCCTGTCACTCCAAACCACTAACCGCACACTCAAAGGACAGAGGCGTCTTGGTTCAATCCCCATATTCTTTCGTTATCACTTCGGGGAAAGACGCCGTTATAGGGCCTTGTCGCGCCGTTCCCTGAGTTCACGCCATGTGGTGAACGTAATCTTGTTGTCTTCGGCAGCCTTGCGCAGCTCCGGGTCCATCATGGCATTGAGTTCGGCAAGACGTTTGTCGCCTGAATTGGATATCTTTTCGAAGACATCGGTGGGCCGAGTGCAGTGCACGACGAACTGTGTGATGCCCGGCTTCATCGTCTTCAGAAAACTCAGGATCTGGTCTTTCTTGCCCGGAAAGTTCTTCTCGTCATAACTGCCGCCGTGAATGTCATCCAGTACGGGCAGACCCAAGTCCCAGGCTCTTTGACCCAATTCATGGGCCACGGCCACCAGGTCCGGGTATTCCTGCGCAATGTGCTGCAGGTGGCCGCCCGGCACGAGGATGGGGATGTGTTTCTCGGCGCCGACCTTCATGTAGCGTTCAAAATAGGGCGGGTAGAACACCGTGCCCATGTGCGAGTCGAGGTGGGTGAGTTGGATGCCCATGCCTTCGGCGCGCTCAACCTGCGCCCGGATCTCCTTTTCGACCTCGTCCGGCGTGGCGTGTTCGATCACCAGCGGCACGTCATTCCACAGACAACCCTCCGCGTCCACAAGCCCCGGCACGGCCGCCTTGCCCGCCACCGGCCCCCAGCGATAACCTTCCCACTCCGACGTCAGCGTCGTGTGCAGGCCGACATCCATGCCCGGATGATGTTTCAGGTAATGCGCGAATTCCGGCACCCATGCGCACGGCATCATCAGGCTTGTGCTCGTTGCAAGCCCCTTTTCAATCGCCTCGATGGCGCCTGTGTTCGAGTCGTGCGACATCCCGGCATCATCCACATGAAAGATGACGACGTGCGACCCCGCCGGCCACCCGAGCCGCTCCGCATAGGTGGGATCCTGCCCCGCCGCGTTCGACCCGACCGCAGCAGCACCCGCAAGCACCAGGCACAACCATAAGACACGCGCCATGGACATCTGGACGATCCTTTCGTTGTCGGCAGCAAGACCCTGCGGCCGCATCGCATTTCCGCTCAAATGATGGAGGTGAGGTGCAGGTTTCGAGAACATCGGGGACATCATTCCTTCATGGTCCCCCGCTCTATGAGTTTATTCTCCCGGCAGGTGGAGCGAATTGACAGCACACCGATTTCTCGGCCATTATCCCGCGAACTTGACACTCGTTCAATTCCCGCGTTCCCCCGTGCAGGGCGAACGCATCTAAAACTACGGAATAGTGGATTTTCTCTTTTGCCGGGTTATCCCCCCTTTCTATCCTGCTTTTTCTTGTCCCGTTCTTTTCGCGTGGCGCGGATGATCTCTTCGGCGTACTGCTCTGCCAGTTCGC
>CAIXUF010000505.1 GCA_903922535.1 Candidatus Hydrogenedentota bacterium | reverse complement strand
TAACCTCATGGCCTGCCTCCAAACTTTTCTTGGAGGGTAGAATAATCCCGCCTTTCGGGTAGATTCTCATCATGAGGCAACGAAGCCCGCTCAGGTAGATTTATTGTGAGGCAATTCGGGGTTTGGAAGGGGAACGGCAAACCCGTTAAAATAGGCGCCAATGCTTTCAAGCGGTAAAGGACGGTCTCCATGCTCCGGGTTTTGCTGGTTTCCATACTTTTGGCGTTGCCCGCCAGGCTGGCCATGGCGGACAACCCTGTTCAGGTGGTGATGAGCAGCCAGGACGGTTCCAAGAGCCTGTCCGTGGAAAAGCCCCTGCAATTCGGCAAGGTGAAGAAGGTCAAGGATCCGGTCATCGAGGTGGACCTTTCCAAGACGGGCCAGTCCATTTTTGGCCTGGGTGCCTCTTTGGAGCACGCGACCTGCGAAAACCTGTCCAAGCTGTCGGCGGAGCAGCGCGAACAGGTCATCGACAAGCTGGTGAACCCCGAAACGGGAATCGGCATGAACCTGATGCGGGTGTGCATCGGCGCGTCGGACTTTATCGGCGAGCCCTATTACAGTTATGACGACCTGTCCGAGGGCGAGACAGACTCCGAACTGGCCAAGTTCTCGATTGAGAAAGACAAGGCTTATGTGCTTCCGGCGGTCAAGATTGCGCTGAAGAAAAATCCGAACCTGCTGATCTTTGCCTCCCCCTGGAGCCCGCCCGCATGGATGAAAACCTCGGGCAAGCTGGCCACAGGCCGGCTCAAGCCGGAATGTTACCCGGCATTCGCGAAGTACCTGCTCAAGTTCATCCGGGCCTACGAGGCCGAAGGTGTGCCGATTTGCGCCATCACCGTGCAGAACGAGCCGGACATGGGCGACCCGGACTATCCCACGACGCTGTGGAACGGCGGGGAACAGCGCAACTTCATCCGCGACCATCTTGGGCCCCTGTTCAAGCAAAACAACGTCAAGACACTGATTTGGTGCTGGGACCACAACTGGAACAAGTTGGAGTTCCCCCGCGCGGTGCTTTCGGACCCGCAGGCCGCGCTGTATGTGGACGGCACCGGATTCCACCTGTATGAGGGCAAGGTGGCCGCCCAGTCGGCATTCAAACAGGAATTCCCCGACAAGCACATCTACTTCACCGAAGGTTCGGTGTTTCGTGCCAGCGGGGCAATCCGCCTGACCCAGATCCTGCGCAACTGGTCCCGTTCCTACAATGCCTGGGTGATTATGCTGGACCAGCACCAGAAGCCCAACCGCGGTCCGCACGACGCCAGCGCCACCTGCATCGAACGGATGGACGACGGGTCAGTCCGGTACAACTTTGACTACTATATGTACGGGCAGTTCATGAAATTCATCCAGCGCGGTGCTGTGCGGGTGGAGTCATCGCTTCCCGAAATGCGCACGTTCAGCAATGTGGCTTTCGTCAACCCCGATGGCCGCGCGATCCTGGTGGCGGCCAACGCCGACCGTGACGCCCAGCCTTTCGCGGTGAAGTGCGGCGAGGGCATGTTCAAAGCCGAGCTTCCTGCCGGCAGCGTGGCCACCTACTCGTGGCAGCCGGCGAAGTAGCCCGGCAGGAGAGGCGTTTTTCGTGAAACATGGGTGGATAACAGGTCTGGTGCTTCTGGTGCTGACGGCGGCGTTCTTGACCGGCACGGGCCGTGTTCTGGCAGGCGACGCCCCCGTTCCGGCCCCGGAGCCGTCGGTGTACACCTCACTCCTGCAGGCAGCCAAGGCCCGGGACCTTTATGCAGAACTGGAATTCGTCCGTGACAAACAGGGCTTTGCCGACCGGGATGAGGAGGGCCGCGACCCGCTCCTTGTCGCTGCGGCGACGGGGCAACCCCATCTTCTGAATGCGCTCCTGTTGGCCGGCGCGGACGGGGCCAGCAGGGACAAGGCCGGGGACACCGTGCTCCATCTTGCCGCCCGGGCAGCCGACCTCTACACCATCCGCATGCTCAAGCAGGCGGGCTTCTCCCTCAACGCGCAAAACGGCAACGGGGAAACGCCCCTGCACCAGGCAAGCCGTGACGGCCAGGTCCCGGTGGTAAAGACGCTGCTGCTCATGGGCGCCGACCCGAACGCGTCCATGCGCGCCGAGGCACGCGTGACGCCCTGGATGCAGGCAATGGAGGCACAGCGCTGGGATGTGACGGCGGTATTCAGGGCGCTGGGCTGCGATCCCGGGCCCTGCACCGCCGCCGGATATGGTGATTTGCCGGCGCTCAAGACATACGCCGCGGTCAATCCGAAACTGCTGGTGGAATGCGACAGGCTGGACCGGAGTCCGCTGTATTACGCGGTTGTGGGCGGCCACCTTAAGGCGGCGCAGTACCTGATGGACCAGGGGGTTCCCCTCAACGAGCCTGTCTTTGACGGAGACGCCCCGTTCTTTGTCGCCGTGCAAAAGGCCGACAAGCCCATGATTGAGGCCTACCTGGCGCGCGGTTTCGACATAAACCAGCGTGATCTGACTGTCAAGGGAGACACCGCCCTTAACAGACTCGCCTCGGCCGGGAACGTCGACATGATACGCTTCCTGGCAGAGAAGGGCGCCAGAATCAACCAAGCCAACCTGCACGGCCACACGCCGCTGCATTCCGCCGCCGAATCGAACCAACTCGAGCCGGTGAAGTTCCTCGTCAGCATCGGCGCGGCCCCCAACATCAAGAACCGGATCGGCCAGACCCCGCTGCACATCGCCGCCTCCCGGGACGAGCAGGACATCGCTTTGGTGCTGCTGGACAACGGCGCCGATGTCGGGGCCACCGACACGGAACGCCACACCCCGCTGCATCTGGCCATCGACGGGGACAAGGTGAAACTGGCAGCAATGCTTCTGGACCGGGGCGCCGACCCCGCGCTGAAGGACAAGAACGGCCGGACTCCCCTGCACCTTGCCGCGGCCAAGGGCCTGTTGGATGCCGCGGCGCTGCTGCTGGAGCGCGGGGCCGACCCAAACGCCCGGGACACCCAGGAAGAAACGCCCCTGCATGTCGCTGCAACCGCAAAATCGCCCGAAGTCACAGCGCTGCTTCTGGCAAAAGGGGCGGACCCAAACATTCTCAACAAGAAGGGCCAGGGCCCCCTTTATGACGCGCTTGCGGCAGACAACCTTCTTTGCGCCCAAGAACTGCAGACCGCCGGTGCCCGGGTGGACGTGACGGACAAGGACGGGCGGACGCCTCTCTTTGAAGCCGTGCACAGTGCCAAAGACCAGTTGACCAGGTGGTTGACGGGGCTCGGCGTCCCCATGAACGCCAAGTCCGCGGACGGGCGATGCGCCCTGCACGAAACCAGCCAGTTCGGATGTCTGGAAACACTTCAGTTCATGCTTGCCCAGGGCGCCGAGGTGAACGTGCCCGACCAGAACAAGATTACCCCGCTGCACGTCGCCTCCGAGCGCGGCAACGTGATGAACGTAAAACTGCTGGTGGAGAAGGGTGCCGACATGCGCGCCGCGGACAAGGACGGCCGGCTTCCCCTGCACTGTGCCGCAGCCCGCGGGCACTGGGGCCCCTGCCAACTGTTCATCCTGCGCGGCGTTGGCGTCAACGCCGCCGACGGCAAGGGGAACACTGCACTGCATCTTGCCGCCGACAGCGGGCAGCAGCGGACGGTGCGGTTGCTCCTTGGACGGGGCGCGGACCTTGTCTTGAAGAATGCGGACGGGGACACCCCGCTCACCCTCTCCGAGCAGAACACGCTTGCAGGGCGCGGAGCCGTGGGACTTACCCCGATCCAGCTGGGACTCCAACAGGGCCGGGAGGCAACCCTCAATCTGCTGCGGGCGGTGATTATTGACGAAATTGCCCAGGCCGTCGAGCGCGGCGACACCGACGGTCTGAAACTGCTGCTCGACACCTTTCCGCAATTTGTGAATTCACGATGGATTGGCCGGACCCCGCTGAACCGCGCCGCCGGCAAGCCATCGCCGGAAATCATCGATTTGTTGCTGGCCCACGATGCCGATATGGGTGCCCTCGAGGACACTGCCCCCGGTTTTGCCCCCCTTCACCGGGCCGCCGCCGCAGGCCAGCAGGCCAATGTGGAGAAACTTGTCCGTGCCGGAGCCGTCGTTGCCCAGCCCAGTGCCCTCGGAATCACCCCCGAACAGGCCGCCCGTGACGCCAGATTCACAGTGGTCGCCGACTGGCTCAGGGGAAAAGCCCCATCGGCCAGTTGATAGTCGACAGCAGTCTGACCAGAGCTGCGGCAAGAGTTCGCGTTTTGCACGCCTGAAAAAGGAGGGAGGGCGGGGGTCTTGGGTACCCACCGCCCTCATCTGCGGGGTGTGTTTGAAACCGGTTTCCTAATACTACCGGAAACGAGTACTTCAATTGTTCGAGGTCCCTGGGCTGCATGGGTTGCCTCGATCTACGCTGGGCTGAGCGTAGTCGTCTCAAACACCGACATCACCATAACACAACATATAGATGTTTGTCAAGTCCAAATATTGCCAGTAGGATCTACATATTTGGTGTTCGCGACGAAATGCGGAAATTTGGCACAGCATGTTGTGGCAAGGTTTCTTTATGGCTTTTCTGAGAGAATCAACATATGGTGCCTTAAGAAACGGAGAGTGGGACTCTGTTCTTGCCTGATGGAAGCTCAGATCGCCGTGATGGTTGGACGGAGTCGCCTTTCACAAGATACGCAAGCGGCTGATTGTCACCCGCGCATTGCTTGGGGAACATCCCATCAGTTAGTGTGTTGCCGCGCATGGCGCGGGAGAACGTTTCTTGATGGAAGATAGGACCGAGTCCAAAAACACAGTGTCAGGTGTGCTGGCAACATTGAGCGCCAATGCCACCGTGTTTGCGGCAAGCGCCTGCGTGATGCTGGTGGAACTGGTGGCCGGGCGCATCATCTCCCGCCACCTGGGCATGTCACTCTACACGTGGACCAGCATCATCGGCGTGGTCATGGCGGGCATCTCCCTGGGCAACTGGCAGGGGGGACGCATGGCCGACCGCCGCGCCGCCACGCCGCTGCTGGCAATCCTGTTCCTCCTGGCAGCGGCCGGATGCATTGCGATCCTGCCCCTGAACAGCTTTTTCGGTACGCTCGGACCGTTGCGCGCACTACCTTGGACGGCGCGCATCTTTGCGCATGTCACCCTCGTTTTTCTCGGTCCGGCATTTCTTCTCGGCATGGTGAATCCCGTTGTGGCCAAACTTGCCCTCGACATGCAGGAAAAGGCGGGCCGGGCCGTGGGCGGGGTGTTTGCCTGGGGGGCGGCCGGCAGCATATTGGGCACTTTTGCAACGGGATTCTGGCTGGTGCCCGCCTTCCCCGCATCACGCATTCTTCTCGTGGCCACCGGTGGGCTGGCCCTGCTGGGCGCAATCTTTACAGCCGTTGCGGTGCTGCGCCGCAGGCCAACCGTCGTGGAAATTTCGGCACAGACGGCTGAAAACGCCAATACACGGCCTTCGCCGTGGGCGTGGCGGGCTGCGGTGACGACGGTGCTTGTGTCCAACGCCGCCTTCATGGCCTATGAACTGGCGTTGTCCCGCATCGTTTCGCGGGAGTTTGGCAGTTCCTTGTACACATGGACCACGGTTATCGGCGTGGTGCTGGCGGGCATCTGCCTTGGAAACTGGCTGGGCGGACGACTGGCGGACCGCAGATCGGGGCCGGGCACGGTTGCGTGCGCCTTTGCCCTTGCGGCGGTGACGATGCTTTTCAGCCCCTGGCTCAGTCTGCGCATGGGCATTCTGCGGACCGACGTTTACACGCTGGCCCTGCTGTCGTGGCCCATGCAGATTTTCATACACTGCCTGGTGGCCTTTGCGGTTCCCTGTGTATTCATCGGCATGGTCAGTCCGCTGGTCATCCGTCGGCTGCTTGACCAGGGCTTTGCGCCCGGCCGCACGGTGGGGGTCATCTATGCCTGGGGTGCCGTGGGCGGCATTGTCGGCACCTTTGCGGCGGGCTACCTGCTGGTGGCCTGGCTGGGTTCTATTCCGCTGGTGGCATGCGTGGCGCTGGCGCTTGCCTGCACGGCGGTCTGCTGGCGGCCCGGGTGGTCGAGCACTTTGTGCGCGGCGGTGACGGTGGCGGCGCTGGCGGTCGCGGTGCTGCCCGCCAGTGTGACGGGCACCTTTGCCGTGCTCACGGGACTGCGCGCGGCGTCCCCGGACACCACGATCTATGAGACGGAAAGCCAGTATTCCTACATTGCGGTGACGGCTGATCCGGAGGAGGACAATGTTCGGGAAATGTACCTGGACAAGCTGGTGCACAGCCAGGTGGATCTGCGTGACCCGTCAAAGCTGCTGTACGAATACGAGTGGGTTTACTCGGCGGCCATGCTAAAACGTTTTCCGGCATCGGTCCCGGTGCGCGCGCTGGTAATCGGTGGCGGCGGCTATGCCTATCCGCACTATCTGGAGGTGACGCGGCCCGGTTCGCAGATACTGGTCGCGGAAATTGATCCGGCGGTCACGGAAGCCGCCCATGCCGCGTTTGGGCTGCCGCGCGACACGTCCATTGAGATTCACAACATGGACGCGCGCAACCTGATCACCGACCTCGTCCGCGCGGAAGCGCCCAAATTCGACTGCATTTTCGGCGATTCGATCAACGACTACACCGTGCCGTACCACCTGACCACCGTGGAATTCACGCGCATGGTGGACTCGCTGCTGAAGGACGACGGGCTGTACATGCTGAACATGATCGACATGTACGATTCGGGGGCGTTTCTTGGCGCGGTGCTCAACACCTGCCGCGCCGTGTTCCCGCAGGTCGCGGTGTTCAACACCGGCCGTCTTCCTTTTGTGCGCGACACATTTATTGTGGTCTGTTCCAAGCGTCCGCTGGTGGTTCAGGACCTGCCCATGCGGCTGCACACGCAGTACCAGTATGAGGGTATGCTGCTGCCCGACGACGTGGTGGCCTCACTGCTCAAGCGCTACCCCGGTTCCGTCCTGACCGATGACTATGCGCCGGTGGAGAACATGCTCGCACCGGTGGTGCGCGGCCGGAGCGGCGATCCCGGCGAGTTGAACCTGCGCTTTGCGCGCATCCGCGCCGGGAAGGGCGACAACGTCCATGCCGTGCGGTACGCGTGCCGGGCGTTGGCCATACACCCGAAATGGCCCGACGCGATTTCCTTCTTGGTGGACCTTGCGCTGGGCCCGACTGGCGCAGCCGAGGTCCGAAAAGACGTGGCCTTGACAGGAGAAGCGGGTATTCTGCCTAAGAACGTGGTAACGGAGGTCTGGGACGCCATTGAGGCGGCCCAGAAACAAAAACGTTAGGCTTCCCGGTGGGGAGAACCCCTGTTCTTTTGCGCAGGCAAGAATGTCTGCGCCACATTTGAAGTATGTGGCAAGATTGGACCGGTCGTTTCTGAACAAGTCGCGTCAGAATCGTCCCGCTGTACGTTCCCGTTCCAGGAAATCATAAGGCAACAGCACGTCCAGTCCGTAGAAGGCCCGCCCAAGAAGGCTCGCAAAATCGATCCGATCCAGCGTCAACAACACATCCGCCCACGCCAGCGCGGTGAACAGAATTGGCCTGTCTTTAACGGCGGCAAAGATGACAGGACGGTCAATTAACACGACGTCGTCAACCAAGGTCAATTGCGGCCGCAGTCGGACCCATTCCCCCGTTGCGGCCGACGGCAATTTCGGAAGATTCTTCAACACCTCACTCAAAGCATACGGACTACTGACAAGCACCCATCCGTGCCCTGCCGCACAGGAAAACAGCGCACGCGAAGCGCCGTTCCCCGAGCCTGCGGCGGCCAGCAACACACTCGTATCAAGGAACAGTCTCACCGGCCCAGGGCGAACGCATCTAAAACTACGGAATAGTGGATTTTCTCTTTTGCCGGGTTATCCCCCCTTTCTATCCTGCTTTTTCTTGTCCCGTTCTTTTCGCGTGGCGCGGATGATCTCTTCGGCGTACTGCTCTGCCAGTTCGC
>CAIXUF010000504.1 GCA_903922535.1 Candidatus Hydrogenedentota bacterium | reverse complement strand
TCGGCGATTCAGAACAACATCTTCTGGCAGGTGGACACCGCCATTTCAGAGGACACCGAATTCAATCCGGTGGTCACTGACAATGATTTCACGGGCCTGACCAACATTTTGAACGTGAACGGTGAACCCTTGGGGAAGGACTTGGGCTATCTCCAACTGCTGTACAACAAGATGAAAAGGAATCACGCCTGGGCGCCGGGCGTGGCGGGTGAAGGCAGGGTGGCGGGCACTTGGTCAGGCGCCGTCACATACGATCCGACCACAGATGTGTCGGTGGTTGCCGATGCAACGAAAGCATGGACGCCGGGCCAGTGGGCCGGGGCGGTCCTGAACGCGTCGCAGGTTGCCGGCGACCACGTCGAATTCTTGATTGTCGCCAACACAGCAAAGACCCTGTCGCTGCGCGGTGATCTGAGGGCGACGAGCTATTTCTCAGGCGGGAACGCCTACTTGATAGATGACTACCGCCTCCTGTCGAGTTCGTCCAACAAGAATGCCAGCACGACTGCGGCGATCTCTCGTGACTTTGCGGGCAATCCGCGACCGGTAGGCACCGGGTGGGATATCGGGGCCTATGAGTCTCAGTAGGCCGTTTCTGAGCAGTCCATGACGGTAAACAGCCAGCCCCGCGAGGCAACAAGGGAGAGCATGTGATGCGGAGAATTTCATGGGTTCTGGGATTTGTGCCAGCGGCGTTGTGTCTTGTGCTTGCGGGGTTGCCGCAACCGGCGGCGCGTGCGGCGGACGCCACGCCACCGACGGGCACGATAGTCATCAACAACAACCGCAGCGCCACGAATACGCCCAACGTCACGCTGGCGCTGACCTGGAATGATGGCGTCGGCGGTTCTGGCGTGTCACGCATGCGTTTCAGTGATGACGGGTCACATTGGACCGCCTGGGAGGCGCCGGCAGCGACACGTGCCCATACGCTGCCGGCCGGGGATGGCCACAAGACGGTGCGGGTCCAGTACCTCGACAAGGCAAACAACCGCTCCGCAGTGTACAGCGACTACATCCTGCTGGACAGAACCCCACCCACGGGCAGCATCGTCATCAACAACGGTGCCTTGACCACGCCCAGCCGGTCGGTAACGCTTGGGCTGACCTGGTCGGATGGCTCGGGTACCGGGGTGACGCGCATGCGCTTCAGCGACAATGGTTCCTCGTGGACCGTCTGGGAGCCGCAGAAGACCACGCGCGCATATGCGTTGCCGGCGGGACTCGGCTACCACACCGTGCGTGTGCAGTACCTCGACGGCGCGAACAACTACTCCGCCGTGTTCAACGATTACATTAATATCGTCCCCCCCACTGTGGAGATGGTTTCGGTGCCGGGAGGGACATTCACCATGGGCAACAGCGGGGTCGGCGACGACGCCTATGGAGCTTCTAACGAGTTGCCCAGGCACTCGGTGACCCTGTCTGCGTACGAGATCGGAAAGTGCCTCGTGACGAACGAACAGTACTGCGACGTGCTGAACTGGGCACTCATGCAGGGGCGCCTTAAGACCCCGACAGGAGCGGATTGGGCAGGAAAGGGCGATATCTGGGCGGGCGGCAATTTGCAGATGATCCTGCAAATCACGGATGCCGTCTGCAACATCCAGTACTCGGACGGGGTGTTCTCACCGAAGACGCGGATGGGGTTGCCGGGCACGACAAACTACTCTATGGGCACGCATCCTGCGGAGAATGTGTCGTGGTACGGGGCTGTGGCATTCTGCACCTGGCTGAGCCAGATGGAGGGACTCGAACCCTGTTACGACATAACCAGTGCGGACTGGCCGCTGACGGCAGCCCCGCCGGCGCCCGGAGGCTACAGGTTGCCGACGGAGGCGGAGTGGGAGCGGGCGGCAGCGTGGGACGGCACAAAGCACTGGATCTACGGGTTCACCAGCGACACGCTGACGGGGAACGCGCGGAACAATTACACCTCTGGCGGGGGGGCCAGTGTCGACGACTTCGTGAATCCGCTGGGCCTGAGTGCTCAGCCATACACATCGCCGGTGGGCTGGTTCAACGGGGTGAACGTCAGTCCGAACGGCAATGTGGCAACGGTGAACAGCGTGAGCCCCGTGGGCGCATACGACATGAGCGGGAACGTCATGCAGTGGTGTGGCGACTGGTTTGACAGTTATGGTTCGGGCGCACAAGTAAATCCAACAGGTCCCACGGGTTCATCGGCATCGAACTCGGGCCGCGTGGCTCGGGGCGGCGCCTGGTACGACTCCCACCAATACTGTCGTTCGGCGCTTCGCCTCAAACTCCCCGCAGAAACCGCCTCCAGCGGTGTGTTCGGCTTCCGCCTTGCCAAGTCTTAGCGCCTGTCTGCTTTGCCGCTTGGTCATTGATCTCCGTGCCAAAACGCCCTGCCAAATGCGTGACAGGGCACGACAGGACATGAAGATCCGCCCGGTCCAGAGCGGGCTTGCCCTGGTCGAGTGCTGGAAAAAGGAGCTGCCTCACATGGCGGGGTAGTACTACAAGGGAGCGATTGCGATGAAGAGAACTTCATGGAGTCTTGGGCTTGTGCCGGCGGTTCTGGGCCTTGTGCTTGCGGGGTTCACGCAACCGTCGGCGCGTGCGGCAGACTCCGCGCCGCCGACAGGCACGATAGTCATCAACAACAACCGCAGCGCCACGAACACACCCAATGTCACGCTGGCGTTGACCTGGGATGACGGTGTCGGCGGCTCGGGCGTTGCGCAGATGCGGTTCAGCGATGACGGGGCTCATTGGACCGCCTGGCAGCCGCCCCAGGCCATGATCGCCCACGCGCTGCCGCCGGGCGACGGTCACAAGACGGTGCGCGTCCAGTACCTCGACAAGGCAAACAACCGCTCCGCAGTGTACAGCGACTACATCCTGCTGGACACGACCCCGCCCACGGGCTCCATTATCATTAACCACGGTGATGCGACCACGACCAGCCGGTCAGTGACGCTGGGGCTGACCTGGTCGGACGGTTCAGGCTCCGGGGTGACGCGTATGCGCTTCAGCGACGACGGTGCACACTGGACTGCTTGGTCGCTTTCCCAGGCCACCTGCGCCCACACGCTGACTGGACTGACCGGGTACAACACGGTGCGCGTCCAGTACCTGGACGGCGCGGGCAACTACTCCGCCGTGTACAGTGATTACATTAAGTTGCTCCCCAGCACCATCGGTACCGTTGAGGATCTGCAAAAGATCGGCAATGATCCCGCATATCCGCTCAATGGCAGCTATGTCCTGACACATGACATTGACGCCTCAGCGACGGCGACTTGGAAATTTGGTGCGGGATTTGTACCCATTGGAACCTTCACGGGAACATTTGACGGCCAAGGCCACGTCATATCGGGCCTGACCATAAACAGCTCTGGTAATGCAGGGCTATTTGCCGGGGTGGGTTCCGGGGGGCAGGTGAAGAACGTCGGGTTGCTGGGGGGGGCAGTTTCAGGGTCCGGCGCCAATGTCGGTGGTCTGGTTGGCGGCAACTCCGGCACGGTGACGAACTGCCACGCGACGGGCATGACGGTCACGGGTACGGGTACGGGCTCTGAATCTGTTGGCGGGCTGGTCGGTTACAATTACCCAGGCACGGTGACGCAGTGTTATGCGACAGGACCCGTCACGGTCACCGGTCCGGATTCAAGCAGTTTCGTTGGCGGGCTGGTCGGCCAGAGCCTTGTCGGCACGGTGACGCAGTGTTACGCGACGGGGGCGGTGTCGGCGGGCTACGCCGCCGCTGTTGGCGGGCTGGTCGGCAGAATGGCCGGCGGCATGGTGGAACAGAGCCACGCGACGGGGACAGTCACGAGCGGAGAGGTTGGCGGGCTGGTAGGTTTCAATAACAACGGAACAGTGACACAGTGTTATGCGACGGGAACGGTTACGGTAACGAGTTCGGGAACGACCGATCATTCGGTCTGTGGCGGCGGTCTGGTCGGCGCGAACGGTGGCAGCACCGGCTTGGTGGTGAACTGCCATGCGACGGGGGAGGTTACGGGAGCGAACTTGGTAACAGATATTGAAATTGGTGGTCTGGTGGGCGCGAACAACTCTGGCGGCGCGGTGACACAGTGTTACGCGACTGGGCCGGTCTCAGGAGCGGGGCCGGGCGGCCAATACACTCTTATTGGCGGGTTGGTGGGTACAAGTTCCGGCTCGGTGACGCAGTGTTACGCGGCAGGGCCGGTCACGGGTGGAGCATTCGCGGGTTTGGGCGCAGGCAACGGCGCCTACACTTACGTCGGCGGATTGATCGGCTTTAGTGATAAGTACGGCGTAGAGACGGCAAGCTACGCGACGGGAGCGGTCTCGGGGTCGGGATCAGGCCAATACAATTATATTGGCGGGCTGGCCGGCGCAACTTCCGGCTCGGTGACGCAGTGTTACGCGACGGGATTGGTAACAAGATCAGTCTCTGGCCAATACAGTATTGTTGGCGGGTTGGTCGCCACGAATGGCGGCACGGTTGACTCCTCGTATTGGGACGTAAACACCTCGGGCCAGACAACTTCGCGAGGCGGTACTGGTGAGGCAACTGCGGCGATGATGACGCAGACAACCTTTGCCGGCTGGGATTTCATAAATGTTTGGGCCATTAGCGAAGGTCAGGGATACCCCTACCTTCTTGCACTTTCAACCGGCAATATTACGGGAATGTGAATTCGGGAAACCCCTTGCCTAATTCCCATATCCGCACGTAAACTCTTAGGCGGTCGCGCGAAAACCCCACAAGAGAGTCCACAGGCATCATCGTAATACAGGCACTTTCCACGTGTGGATTCGGGACCGTGACAAAACTCCTGCCTGCACCCCCACGAACCTTGACATACCGGCCCCTTTGGGTCAGAATCACAGCTTCACACGGGCTTGGTGTGCGCAAGAACGGCGTGGCATCCTGTGAAGCCATGGATGCATCCGCCGAATGCCGCATCCCAAACGATATTGAACAGAAGGACATGCCTTTGAAACGGCTAAACATGCTTGCGCTGGGCGTTCTGATGTCCCTGCCCGGTTTGACGGCCGTCGCGGACACGGCCAGCCAGCCCGTCGCCGTCACGCCAAGTTTCACGCTCACCATCATCAAGGCCGGCGCGGGCGATGGGTCCACCGCCCCCGCCTCCAGCCCCGCTCCGGGCACCGCGTACACGATTGCGTCCGGTGTGCTGCTGGGACTGACCGCCGTTCCCGCGGCAGACGCCGTGTTCACCGGCTGGAGCGGCGACCTGGCTTCGGGCGGCACCACCCAGGAGAGCACCGTGCTTGTCGTCATGGACCGGGACCGCACCCTCACCGCCACCTTCCTGCCAGCCCAATGCACCCTCACGGTGCAGGTCGGCGGCACCTCCAACCCCGTAAACGTGACCCCCGCGCCCGGCCCGCACGGATGCCTGTCGGGGCAGCAGGTGTACATCAGCGCGCTTCCGGCCGACGCAAGCCCCGCGTCGTTCACTGCCTGGAAAGGGGCGGTGGATTCGGACAGCTTCTTCGCGAAGGTCGTGATGGACGGGAACAAAACCGTCACGGCCAACTTTACGGACAATCCCGACGCTTCCAGGAAGCTGGTGGTGAATCCGCCGCAGGGCCCCGGCAACTGCTTTCCGCTGGGCCCCGGTTCCTACCGTGTCGCCGTGAACAGCACGATGAAATTCGGCGCAAATCCCCATCCCGGCCGCTACTTTGGCGGATGGCTGGCCGACTATGCGGGCATCGGCACGCCGCAGGAACTGGCCGTGGTCATGGACCGGGACCGCACGATCGGCGCGTCCTTCACCGACACGGGCAGCACGGTGACGGTCATCCTTGAGGGCCGGGGCGACATCTTCCCGCGGCCGGGGAGCTATGCCCTTGCGGACGGGTTGCGGGTGCCCTTCACCGCACAGCAGACGGATCACGAGTGGCTCTTTGACAGTTGGCGGGACACCGACGACAAGGTGCTGTCGCAGGATTCTTCTTATTTGCTCACGGTCAACAACACCGCACCGGCGACGGTCAAAGGGGTCTTCAAGAAAGGCAAAAAGGCGTCCGAAATCATTGCCCGCGCATACACCGCCGCCCCCCTGCTGCCCTCCTAGACCCAAGCCCCCAGACCCTAGACCCTGCTTCTTGGTTGCGGCTCTGCTGCTCCAGGTTCCTCTGTGCCCTCTGTGGTGCATATGGAACCGCAAGATCGCAAAGAAGAGAAATACCTCTATCTCATTTTCACGACATGACTTGCCGACTGGGTGCCATGAACTTTTTCGACAGAATGCGTGAAGTTGGTGGACAGTAGTACGGTGAGATCATGGTCCTCTGCGCTTCGCCGCGGCGCTGAAATATGAACGTGACGCATTGGGAACGGGGAGGCGCGGAGAGCGCAGGGGTCGCAGAGGATTTGTCGGAAGAGGGCGTGAGGCGGACGATGGTGCGGGCGCTGCAAGGGACCGCGCTTGTCCAAAGTGTGAAAATAGGCGTTGACAGAACGGGAGTATCGGTTTACTATTGTTATGTGAGCATAAGATCGGCGGAGGCGGTGAATGGGCACAGGCATAGTGCGGGTGCAAAACCAGGATGCGGGTTGGACAATGAATACTTGGAAGGGGCTTTGGGTAGGGACGCTGGTGCTGTGCTGCGCCGTTTCGGCGCATGCCGCGGGCGTTTTCAGGGTGGACGCGGCTTCGGCGGCGGCCACGCCCGACGGGCAGAGCTGGGCCGCGGCCTACAAGACACTCCAGGCCGCGGTGGACGCGGCTTATGCCGCCTCCGGCGGCGAGGTTTGGGTTAAGACGGGCACCTACACCGCAACAACAGACCCCGTGCTGACCATGAAGAGCGGCGTGTCGATTTATGGCGGCTTCGCCGGGACGGAAAGCGCCCGTGATCAGCGAAACTGGTCCGCCAACATCACGACAATTGACGGGGAAAAAGCGCGTTCGTGCGTGGCCGGCGCCAACGCGGCCGTGCTGGATGGTTTTACCGTCACGAGGGGAAGTCGTTCTGGCTCCTCTGGTGGCGGGATGCTCAACAGCCATGCTTCACCGACGGTGACGAACTGCATTTTCACAGGCAACTCGGCCGGCGGCTACGGCGACAGCGGCGGAGGCGGGATGTACAATGCGTATTCATCGCCGACCCTGGTGAACTGCACGTTCTCGAACAACCTGGCCCACCACACTGAGATCTGGGCCAACTACAACTACGGCGGCGGGATGTACAACACCTCTTCTTCACCGACTTTGACAGGCTGCACGTTCTCAGGCAACATTGCCGGCCATGGCGGCGGGATGTACAATTCCTCGTCGTCCCCGACGCTGACGAACTGCGTGTTCGCAAGTAATTCGGTAACATAGCGCAGTGATAGTTCGGGGTTCAACTACGGCGGCGGGATGTACAACGCATCTTCTTCCCCGACGCTGACGAATTGCGTGTTCTCAGGCAACTGGGCCTCCGGCGGCGGCGAGGGTGGCGGCGCCTATGGCGGCGGGATGTACAACGCTTCCGGCTCGCCGACGGTCGTGAACTGCGGCTTCTCAGGCAACTATGCTTCCGTGGTGACTGGCTCCACGTATGGCGGCGGGATGTACAATGCATCTTCCTCACCGACGGTCCTGAACTGCACCTTCTCAGGCAACTCGGTCAGGAGCGGCACGGAAAACGTCTGTTACGGCGGCGGGATGTATAACGACGCCGGCTTGTCGGCGGTTGCCGACTGCGCGTTTTCAGGCAACTCGGCCGGGACCGGCAAGAACGGAAACCTCGGTTATGGCGGCGGGATGTACAACAATTCCGGCTCGCCGACGGTTACAAACTGTGTGTTCTCAGGCAATTCGGCCTATGGCGGCGGCAGCGGCAAACCCGGTTGTGGCGGCGGGATGTACAACAATTCCGGCTCGCCGACGATTACAAACTGTGCGTTCTCAGGCAATTTGGCCATAGTCATCGGCAGCGGCGGCGGGATGTACAATGCGTCATCCTCACCGCTGTTGACGAACTGTATCCTTTGGGGGGACACGGCATCCTCTGGGCCGGAAATATTCAATGGCAGCACCTCCTCCACACCGTTGGTGACCTATTCCTGCATCCAGTGGGGATACGCCGGCGCAGGGAACATCAGCGCAAACCCGCTGTTTGTGAGTGCCGGTGGAGGCAATCTCCGGCTTCAGACGGGTTCTCCCTGCATTGACACCGGCACGGTGGCCGGCGCGCCTGCCACGGATATTCTGGGTACGCTGCGTCCCCAGGGTTCGGGTGTTGACATGGGCGCCTATGAGACGGTGAACACGACCGCGCCGGTCATCACCGTGTGCGCGGCGAATCAGACGATTCCGGCCGATGCCTCTTGTCATACAGAAGTTCCCGATTTCACGGCGGGCGTTGTCGCAACAGACAACTTTGATCCCAGCCCAACCGTGACCCAGTCGCCGGCGGCGGGCACCGCCGTGGGCGGGGGCGACACCACCGTGACGCTGACGGTGACCGATCGTGCGGGCAACATCGCCACCTGTACCGCGACACTGACTGTGGTGGACACGATCCCGCCGGTGATCACGCTGCTGGGCGTTAATCCAGTCACCGTGAAGTGCGGATCCTCCTACATGGACGCTGGCGCGACGGCGACGGACGCCTGCGCGGGCGACTTGACCGGCAGCATCGTTGTCACCAACCCGGTGAACGTGAACACCCCCGGCACCTACACCGTTCTCTACGACGTGAATGACGGACACGGCAACAACGCGGCCGAAGTAACGCGGACCGTGACAGTAAGTTCCTGCGCCAGCCTTACCGCCACTTCTCCAAACGGCGGCGAGGAGTGGATTCAGGGCGACACGCTGACCATCACCTGGAATGCGACCGGCGTGACCGGCGCGGTGGCGATCTACTTGAATGTGAACGGAACGGACACGCAGTGGCTCGCACAGCCAGCGGC
Source organism: Candidatus Hydrogenedentota bacterium (assembly GCA_903922535.1). Next base: position 714 of record CAIXUF010000504.1, on the reverse strand, counting down.
TTCGGCCGGGCAGTTCTCCTGGACGATTCCCGCATGGCTGACGCCGGGCGTGTACAGGATTCACCTGGTCTCGGCGGACAACAACGCGATTGACGACCTGAGCAACGGCCTGTTCACGATCATCGCGCCGCCGCTCACGCTGAATTCCCCGAACGGCGGCGAGACCTGGGCAGCGGGTGAATCGCAACTGGTCACCTGGAACGCCCGGAACGATTTGACAGGCGCCGTGGCGGTATTGCTGAACCTGAACGGCATCGACGTGCTTTGGATGGGTTCGGCTCTTGCACAGGACGGAGAATTGTCGTGGACGGTTCCCCCGGGCCAGACGCCGGACAGCGCGTACAAGGTGCACATTATCTACGGCCCCAACAACCGCTATGCCGACCTGAGCGCGGGCACCTTCACCATCGAACCCACCAGCGCCTCTCTCACGGTTATGTCACCGAACGGCGGGGAGTCCTGGGCCCAGGGTTCGGTCCAGACCATCCGGTGGAACGAGAGCAGTGTGACCGGCAATGTGGCCGTTTTCCTCAATGTGAACGGAACTGACACCGAGTGGCTTGCACAACCACCGGCTTCGGCCGGACAGATGACCTGGACGGTTCCTGCGTGGGTGACACCGGGCAGCGGGTACAGGATCCTTCTAATCTCCGCCGACAACAACGAGATTGAGGACCAGAGCGACAGCACGTTCAGCGTCGTGTCCGGTGCCCC
>CAIXUF010000503.1 GCA_903922535.1 Candidatus Hydrogenedentota bacterium | reverse complement strand
GCGCGGGCGTAGGCGTCCACCGTGACGGCGCGCGGGGTTTCCTCCGGCCGCGGGCACAGCTTTGCCAGGCCGCCCACAAGCAGCCTGCCCGCCTTCCAGCGCCAGGAGTCGCGCATCATGCTGCCGTGCTGGTGCATTTCCTCGAAAAGGGCGCACAGCCGCAGGGTGTCGTTTGCCGCCGCATTGGTTTCCTTTGCAAGCTGGCCGAGTAAGGCGTCCGCATCGACGGTCTTGCCCGCGCGCAGTTGGGTCACGGCGCTGTTGACAGTCCATGCGGGCGTTTGCCCGGACCGCCGCTCCGCGTGGTCCTGTTTCCAGGCGGCGTACTTGGCCAGGGTGGCGCTGAGCCGCTGCGGTGACTGGGACTGATTGGGCCGGCGCAGCACGCGTTCGACCAGGCGCACGGTCCCGTCACCGGCCCGCCAGCGGGCCGAATGCAGCATTTGCGCGTATTCCCCGCCCGCCTCGTCCATCAGGCTGCCCAGCATCCGCACGTGCCGCACGGCCTCGTCCCGCTCCCGCAGGGCGCAGGCGAGCCGTTCCGCCGTCGTTTCGCGATCCTGCTTTTCCCCGGACACAAACATGATGCAATTCATCCCGATTTGATAGACTCAGATTGCGTGAGTGTAAACCAAACCGGGCACCTGAGCAAGGAGCGTGCATGGGTCAGAATCGGCGCACAAAGAACGCGGCAGGATGCCGCGTCTACGATCCGGGGCGGTGATGCACCGGATTTCCAGACTGCGGCGCGCACTGCTGCGCGGCCCGCGCGCCCGCGCCGCCGACGTGCTGGCGCGCGACCTGTGCCGCGCTGGCTGGAACGGCGCGTTGGACCTGTTCGGCCACCGTATCGCAGGCGTCCCGCCTGCCCTGTCCGGTACCGCAGGCGTCCCGCCTGCACCGTCCGGGCAGGAACGCCACAGGTTGCACGGCCTGGTGCAGGATGTCGTTTGGCGCGTCGGCCATGGACGGCGCATGACAGTATATATATCATGCCTGGACAGGTTGTCGCGGACGACGAACCCCCGGGAACCGTTTCGGGTGACGTTTCTCTTGGAAGGGTTGAACACCTCCGGGGGCGTGCTGTCCGTCATGCAATTGATGGGCGAACTTCGTGCGCTTGGCGTGGAGACCAGCCTCGTCGTCCGCAGCCCCCGGTTCTTCGACACGGAAATGTGCCGGGGAATCACGCCCATCTTCTTCAAGAACGACCGTGAACTCATCCGTAACTTCCCGCCCTGCGACGTGGCCGTCGCCACCTATTGGCCCACCATGCACCTGCTCGCCGAGTGCTTCTTGGCGCGGCCGGATTTCGCCCCGGCCTATTTCGTGCAGGACTTCGAGCCCGACTTCTATCCCCAATCGGACCAACTCACCCGGCGCGCCGTGCTCGACAGCTACCGCATGACCCCCTTCTGCTTCGCCAAGACCCCCTGGATTTGCGAAAAGGTGCGGGCGGCGGGCGGGACCATCGAACTGGTGCCGCCCGGCGTGGACCTGAACCTGTTTCGCCCCCTGCCCGCCTCGCGGGGTCCGGAGCAAAAGCCGGCGGTGCTCATGATGGTGCGGCCCTCCACCCCGCAGCGCGGTCTCGACACGCTCCGCAGCACCCTGGCCATCCTCGCCGCCTCCGGCGCGGCGGCGTCCGCAGAGTTTCAGGCTTTCGGCTGCCTGCCGGAGGAACTTGCGGGGCTGGGACTCCCGGTGCCCGTGACGGGTTTGGGCGTGCTGCCCAACGCCGCGTTGCCGCAGGTGTACTCGGACGCCTGCCTGTTTCTGGAAACCTCCCATTTTCACGGGTTCGGCCGCACCGCAGCCGAGGCCATGGCCTGCGGCACCCCCTGCGTGCTCACCGACAGCGGCGGTGTGCGGCTCTTTGCCGTGCATAAAGAGAACTGCCTCATGGCCCAACCGGGTGACGCAGAACTTCTGGCGGCCCATATCCTTCGCCTGCTTTCCCGGCCCGAGGAACGGGTGGGGCTGGCGGAGCGCTGCCGCGCCTCAGTCCTGGATTTCGACTTGCACCGGTCCTCGGAGAAGACGCTGGACTTCCTGCGCCGCGCTGCGGCGGGACGCAGATTGTAGGGTGCCCGGAGCGAAGCGGAGCGCACCGTTCCCTTCCGCCAAACGCCGGCTTGCTGTGCTGCGCTTCCTTGCGGACAGGCTGACTTCCTTCCACGCCGCCCCCCCGTCAGTGCAGACCGCGCGGGATTTCGCAAAAGATCAGTCTAAAACACGGATGAGGGGGAGTTGATTTCGTGGCACAATCCCATATTCGGGAGGCTGGCTCAAGGAAGTTTGCGAGACCCAACGCGAGAAACGCGGCAAAGTACATGTCTGCGGTGTGCATGGGATGCGGGACCGATTTACATGGGAGAAATCACAATGAAAAGACGGTCATGGTGGATGGGAGCCGGAATGCTCGCGGCATGCCTGGTGATTGCGGGGTGCCCGGCCTCCAATATCGTGCCCAATGTTGTCGGCCTCGCGCAGACGGCGGCATCCGCGGCCATTACCGGAGCGGGGCTTACGGTTGGGGCCATCACGCAGGAGTACAGCGACAGCGTGTCCGCGGGAGAGGTTGTCAGCCAGAATCCGGCTGCGGGCGCAAGTGCCGCACCGGGCGCCGCGGTGAGCCTGGCCGTGTCCGAAACCACGGACACGGTGATGCTGCCGGGAAATGTGCTGCTGGAGATGGTGTGGATTTCAGGCGGGGTGTTTACCATGGGCAGCCCGGACAACGAGCAGGACAGCAATTCGGATGAAGGACCGCAACATTCGGTGGCGCTGGACGGGTTCTGGATGGGTCGGTACGACCTGACGCAGGCGCAATGGGCGGCGGTGATGGGCGGCAACCCCTCCTACTTCCAGGGTGCCAATGCGGGCGGGGTGAACACGGACAACCGTCCGGTGGAGACGGTTTCGTGGGATGACGTCCAGACCTTTGTCGCTGCTTTGAACACAGCCACGGGCAAGACGTTCCGTCTGCCTTCTGAGGCGGAGTGGGAATTTGCATGCCGTGCCGGCACGACGACCCGGTTCTACTGGGGGGATGACTTGGGCTACTCGGACATTGGCGATTACGCGTGGTACCAGGTCAACAGCGGGAATCAGACGCACGACGCGGGAGGGAAGACGCCGAACAACTTTGGCTTATACGACATGAGCGGGAATGTCGGGGAATGGTGCCAGGACTGGTATTACAGCAATTATGCAGGCGCGCCGACGGACGGCAGTGCTTGGGAGGCGCCAACGGACGTGTACCGCGTGGTTCGGGGCGGTGGCTGGCACGGCTACGGCTACTGCCGCTCCGCCGCCCGCAGCAACGGTATCCCGTCCGTCACAAGTGACGATGTTGGGTTCCGCCTCGCCAGGTAGATTCCACCCGGCTGTCGGTTTCTGCTGTAGACACGGCAGCTTGCCGCGTTTTCTGCGCGCCTATTTGTCCTGCTTTGCCTGTGGCGGGATCAGCGGCAACGCCAGCCAGGCCAGGCCGACGTCGCGATCCATGTGGGTGGTGCTGTCGCCGCCGGGCGCGTCGTAGACCACGGCCAGGCGCTCGCCCATCTTCACCACCGACGGCAGGCCGATGCATTTCTTGCTCCAGGTGCAGTTGGTGCCGTCGAGCACCACTGCCTTGTTCTTCGCGTCCCAGGTGTTCAGGTCCCTGGTCCAGTAGACCCACACAGAATCGGTGTATTCGCCGCCGTCCAGGCCGATGTGGTTGGTGAAGAGGAACCAGGTCTGGTTGGCCGGCTCGAAGTAGAGCGACGTGTTCTCGATCTGCTCGGCCGGGGACACGATGGGCTGGGCGGCGATTTGCCAGGGGCCGTTCAGGTCTTTGGTGCGCGCGATGCTGATGGTGCGGTGCGTGCCTTTCTTGTCCTCGGACGCGGCGCTGAAGAACATCATGTATTCGCCGCCGTGCGCGACAATCATCCCCGGACTGGCGGTCACGTCGTAGTAGGTCTTGGGCGTGCAGCGGAACGGCACCACCTCGGGCTGTTTGGTCCAGGGTCCGGCGGGCGAAGCGCCGTGCGCCTTCATGGTCAGGTAGGGGAACGACGGAATCAGGGCCGGTGCGGGCGAGGTGTGCGGTGTGCCGAGGTAAAACATGTGCCAGGTCTTGCCGTCGAAATAGGTCACGCCATAGGAGGCCGACGCGGAGTCCTCCTCGTTGGGTTTGCCGAAGTCGAGCACGGGCCCCCTTTTCTCCCAATGCTTCAAGTCCTTGCTGACCGCCAGGCAGGCCAGCCATCCCTTCGGCCCGGCGCCGTCATAATGCATGTAATAGGTCCCGTCCGCCTCAAAGACCCAGATATCCCGCGCGCCGAGGTAGTCGCACTGCCCCGGGCCGTCGCCGTGCTTCATCACCACGCCCTCGTCCACGGCGTTGAGCCGGAACTGGGCGGTGGGACGGCCGTCGGGATAGGTGACGGTGGTCGTCGCGGGCACGACGGCCGTTCCGGTCGTTTCGGCGGCGCAGCAGAAAGCAGACAGTCCCGCAAGCAGGGACAGTATCATTGAAGCAGGTTTCAGCATGGCATTTGTCCTTGTCAGTCAGTTGAACCACGAAGCCCCGAAGACCACGAAGCAGGAACAGAGTAGCGACCTTGGCGCGAGGACTCAAGTATCGCCCAGTGCGGCGACGATATGTTTCGCCACGCGGTTGGAATACTGCGCCTCTCTTGCCTCAAGCCCCTTGGTGTTTTGGTCGGCGATGGCCTGAACCTTCGGGAGCAGCGGCCGTGCGAGCGGGCCCAGGTCGTCCAGCACGGTGAGCGCACGCAGACGGACCCAGGGGCTTTCGCCCTCTATTGCCGCCTCCAGAACGGGGAGCAGTCCGTCCTTCTCGCCCAGCAGATGCAGCGACTGGACGGCGGCCACGCGCACGTCGCCGGAACTGTCCTCAAGCCTCCCCCGCAACACCGTCCGCACTTCGGGCGTGGCCGCGTTTGCCACGGCCAGACCCGTGACCGCCCAATACCGCACCGCGCTGTCCGCGTCGGCGCAGCGGGTGATGAGCACGGCCATGTTTTCCTTCGCGCCGCACTCCAGGTCGGCGGTCTCCAGAATGCGCGCAAGCGGGTAGTCCTTCGCATCTTTCCCGAAAGTGCGGGGCGGCCTGTTGCCCCGCCGCGCATCAATCTCGCCCTCCGGGCAGAGGCCCAGATCGCCGGTCTCGATTATCCAATCATTTAGCGCGCGGCGCATCTTTCCGATTTGCTCCGAGTGCTCCGGTACGCCGGCCAGATTCTTTATCTCCCAGGGGTCCGCCTCCGTGTCGTAGAATTCCTCGACCGGCTTGCGCGGCGCCAGGAACGCCGACTGCACCGTGTTCAGTCGGCCTTCCCGTCCCAGCCGGTCCCACACCTTCATGGTCGGCATCTCGTACATGTACTCGTTGTGCTGCGCCTGCGAGACCTGCGGCATGAAATTGCGTATGTACTTGAAGCGTCCGTCGCGGACGGCGCGCGCGCAGTCGTAGCGCTCGTCCATGCGGTCCCGCGCGGCGAACACCTGCGTCCGCGGCTCCGCCGCATGGGCGCCCAGGAAAGCCCGGCCCTGCATGGTCTCCGGAACAGGCAGGCCCGTCAGGCTGAGCACGGTGGGGGCGAAGTCCACAAAGCTGACCAGCCGCTTCTCGACGCTGCCCGGCGCACCCGGCGCAAGATGCCGCCAGCGCTCGGGAAAACGCAGGAGCAGCGGGACCCGCAAACCGGTGTCATACAGCCAGCGTTTGCTGCGCGGCATTCCCGCGCCGTGGTCGCCGTAGAAGAAGATGATCGTGTTGTCCGCCAGGCCGTCCGCGGCGAGCTCATCCAGCACCCGGCGCACCTCGTAGTCCATCTGCGTGATGTTGTCGGCGTGGCGGGCCCAGTCCTGACGCACCTCCGGCGCGTCGGGATGGTACGGGGGCAGGGGCGCCTTTTGGGGGTCGTGGCGCTGCGCCGCCGTGACATCGTGTGTGTCCCGGAAGAACGTCTTGTCGGGCACGCGGATGTGGCTTTCGTGCGTAACGAGGAAGTTGATGACGCTGAAGAACGGCTGCTCCGGCTTGCGGTGCCGCCAGTGCGCGTCCTCGCTGCATTCGTCCCAGGTGTTTGCGTAGTCCGTGAAGTTGTAGTCCGTCTTGCTCCGGTTCGTGCAGAAATAGCCCGCCTCGCGCAGGTACTCGGGGAAGCACCGCACTTCCGGCGGACATTGAATCGAGCAGCGCATGTTGTGACTGCCGAGCGCCGTGGGATAGAGGCCGGTGATGAGACCTGATCGCGCGGGCGCGCACACGGGCGCATGGGAAAACGCGTTCGCGTACCGGACGCCCTCGGCCGCGAGGGCGTCCAGGTTCGGCGTGCAGGCGTACGTGTCGCCATAACAGCCCAGGTTGGGGCTGATGTCCTCGCAGGTAATCCACAGGATGTTCGGCCGCGCCGCGCGTGTCTCCTGCGCGCCCGCGTTCCATCCCAACACCGCGGCACCCGCGCCCAGACCCGCCAAGAATTGCCGTCGGTCCATGTCCGATCCTTTCCTGTGTTGTCCGGGCCTGCCCGCGCAGGCTGTTCCGGTGTCTCCAGACGCCGTTTCTCGCGCCTCATCCCGCGGAGATGGGCGTTATCCCGCCAAGATGGGGCGTGATATTGCCAAGACAACGCGTTATCTTGCCAAGATGAAGCCCCAAATCGCAGTCTTGAAGCCTCACTTGTCGCTCATAACTCGTGAAATCCCAAGGAATTGCTCCGTCATGACGGTCACCGGGCCGAGCAGGCCCGATTCCTGGAGGGACGAATCGGGTTTGAAAGGCTCGTAAGTCGTCCAAGTCAGACGTTTTTCCTTGGGCAGGCCGCTGTCGCCGATGAGGCGGTTGATC
>CAIXUF010000502.1 GCA_903922535.1 Candidatus Hydrogenedentota bacterium | reverse complement strand
TTGCTGAAGCCGATGTCGCGCGTGCCCTTCTGGACCTCGCAGGCCATGCGCGCCTTGGTCGCCGTGATGTTACTGAAATCGATGTTGCGGTAGACCGTCAACGGCTTATCTTTCTTAAGGGACTCAGGGGTTCCCGGCTCGAAATTGACCCCTCCGAGATAGACGACCCATTCGACGCGCCGCATGATGATATTGTTGACGCGGACATTCTCCACTACACCTTGCGGCGTGCCGTAGATCCGGATACCCGCGCGGGTGCCGTCAAAGATGCAGTTCTCGACGGTGACATTGCGAATGCCGCCGAGCGTCTCGCCGCCGAGCGTCACGCCGCCATGGGCGTGTTCCACCATGCAACCGGCGACGATGACATCTTCGCACGGAAGGCGGGGCGTGCTGTCGTTGACGTCGGGCTTGCCCCAAAGCGGCGCCGCCTTCAGACAGATGCCGTCGTCGCCGGTGTCGACGTGGCAGTCGGTGATGCGAACGTTACGGCAGGAAGTCACGTCGATGCCGTCGTTGCAGTTGTACCGGTTCCAGGGATTTTTGATGTCGATACGGTTGATCGCCAGATCGCGGCAAAGTATCGTATGAATGGTCCAACCGGTCGAGTTTTGTGCCGTAATGTCTTCGATCAGGGCCCGCTCGCAGTTATACAGGTAGATAATGTTAGGCGGAATCCCCTTCAGGCGGCCGGCTTTGGCCATTTTCTCCACGTTAAGGTCCAGGGTCTGTTTCGAATTATCGAGGATGCCTTGCCCGGTGATGGATACATCCCGCAGACTCAGCCCGGTCAACAGGGCGGCGTGTCCGGCGTCCGTGTGGAAACCAGTGTTTTCACAGGGACGTACGGGATAGTCGTCCACATTCCCGCTGCCCTTTAGCACCGCACCCGCGGCCAGATGGAAATCGATGTTGCTCTTCAGGAAGATCGCACCGCTGACAAACGTGCCGGCCGGCACCAGTACCGTGCCGCCGCCCTGCGCGGCGCAGTCATCCACCGCCTTCTGAATAACCGCCGTGTTCACCCGGACCCCGTCGCTCACCGCACCGTAGTCCGCGATATTGAACACCGCACCACCCTGTGTCGCCGCATTCGCGCCCGCCTTCGGAACATCAATCGGCTTCACGGGCTCCAGCGCCTTGCGCAACGCCTGATCCGACTTCTCCAGCGACTCCCTGGCGGCAAGCACCGCCTTGTCATTCGCACCGGCATCGACGCCGGCAAATATGACGTGCGCCCAGCGGCTCGGCCCTGTTATGTCCGTCATCCACGCCGATTCCTCCATCTTGGCGTAGTCATATTGGCCAGGCTGGTCCATGCGCGACAGATTGAGGTCCCAGATATCGCCCGGCTTCGGACACGGCAGGCCCAGTCCCGCCCAGGGCATGCGCACGCGGGCTCGCCAGCCGGTAGCGGTGCGTGTGACACCCGAATCAAGCCCTTCGATGTCATACTTGGCGTTTTCGTCGCGCGCGTCGTGCACTACGCCGCCGGCCGAGACTTGAACCATGATGATGTTGCTCTCGATGTTCTGCGTGCGGCCGGGGTTCAGCCGGACATACACACAGTCGTCCTTCCACAGCTTGATGTTGTCGCGGCCCTGCATTTTGGCCGCAATGCCGTTGTCCGCGCAATCGAACACCGCTTCCAGCCCTGTGGAGTCCCAGCTCAGGGTGGCACTGGTTGACTGCTTGGCGGGTGCGCCCGTGATCTGAACACGAAAGGCCGGAATCTGGACAGCGACCTTTTCGGGGAGCACCAAAACGTTTTCGACGGCCGGCGCCTGGTTGGTTGAAGCCTGATCCGCCGCCCACGTCGTACAGGCCATTGACAGTAGCACAAACACCATCGCC
>CAIXUF010000501.1 GCA_903922535.1 Candidatus Hydrogenedentota bacterium | reverse complement strand
GTGTGCAATGTCAGCGTGCCCGACGTGGTCGGCCTGACACAGGCCGCGGCGGGCACCGCCCTCACCGGCGCGGGACTTGTCGGCGGCACCGTCACACAACAGTGCAGCAACACCGTCGCGGCGGGGTCAGTCATCAGCCAGACACCGGCCGCCGGCGCGGACGCCACCTTGGGCAGCGCCGTGGCACTGGTGGTGTCCACAGGCGTGTGCAATGTCAGCGTGCCCGACGTGGTCGGCCTGACACAGGCCGCGGCGGGCACCGCCCTCAACGGCGCGGGACTTGTCGGCGGCACCGTCACACAACAGTGCAGCAACACCGTCGCGGCGGGGTCGGTCATCAGCCAGACCCCGGCGGCCGGCGTGGACGCCCCCTTTGGCAGTGCCGTGACCCTGATCGTGTCCACCGGCGTTTGCAACGTCACCGTGCCCAACGTCGTCGGCCAGACACAGTCCGCTGCGGGCACCACACTCACCGGCGCAGGCCTTGTCCTCGGCACCGTCACCCGGCAGTGCACCAATTCCGTCGCGTCGGGGTTGGTCATCAGCCAGACTCCCGGGCCCGCACTTGACGCCCCCCTCGGCAGCTCCGTGGCTCTGACAGTGTCCACGGGCGCGTGCAATGTGACCGTGCCCAATGTGGTCGGTATGACCGGGGAGCAGGCGGGGGCGGCGATAACGCTTGCGGGGCTGGTCCGTGGCACGGTGACCAGCGACTTCAGCGACACGGTTCCGGCCGGTCAGGTACTCTCTCAAAGCCCCGCAGGCAACACTGAAGCTGCTCCCGGCGCGACCGTGGGCTTCGTAATCAGCCTCGGTACAAAAGCCACCGTACCCGACCTTGCGGGAATGACGCAGGAAGAGGCGCTGGCCCTGTTGGAATCTCTGGGTCTGACCGTCCATGTCACGAGCCAGCCCAGTGACACGGTTCCCAAGGGACAGATCATAAGCCAAGACGCCGCCGCAGGCTCCTTTGTTGCTGCGGGTTACACAATAAACCTGGTCATCTCCTCCGGGCCGGAGGACACCGCTTCCGGATGCACCGGCTGTCAGGGTGCTAAAGCTGTCCTCAACCCCGGCAAGAGCATAGGCGATCTGTTCCTCATGGGCATAGCTCTGCTGGGATTGGCCGCGATGGCCAGGCTGCACCGTCCATAACAACTCCGGGAGTTTCATTGTTCCCACATTGCGCCTGCCCGGGCGCGCCCGGGCAGGCGTGCGTTCCAGTTCGACCCGGAGAAGGCACTTTCGCGCGCATGCCCCAATCCCCTCGTCCACCGTTCACAATATCGCGGTGCCCTTTTCCCGCGCCCACCCCGCCTGATATGCTAACCGCATGAGCCACTTGCACCGTTTCTACACACCCCAAGTCAACCTGTCGCCCGGCGAAGAACTCCTCCTGCTGGAGGAGGAGGCCCGCCATGCCCTCTCCGTCACCAGGCTCCGCGACGGCGAGAGCGTCGCGCTCTTTGATGGCCAGGGGACGGAGGCCACCGGCGCCATCTTCCGCCAGGGCAGGCGCCAGGCCCGTGTCCTCATCGAAAACGTCCGGCGCGAAGACCCGCCCGGCGTCAATCTCATCCTGGCCCCTGCCTGGCTTCATCGCGACAATCCAATGGAGGAGATCATCCGCCGCGGAACCGAACTCGGCGTCAGCCTCTTCGCCTTTTGGCGCGCCGCCCGCTCCCAGCGGCCCGTGTCCGCCGATCACAAATGGCAACGGCTCGCCGTCGAATCCTGCAAACAATCCGGGCGTCTCCACCTTCCCCGTTTCGCCTTCTTTGACGACCTCCCTTCCGCGCTGCTGTCCTTTGACGGCTGCATCCTCGTCGCCGACATCCTTGCCCCGCCCGCCGACCTGCCCCTGCCTCCGTCGGCCCTGAAATCCTGCGCGCTCATCATCGGACCGGAAGGCGATTTTGCCGAAGAAGAACAGGAAGCGCTCCGCAGTCACGGCGCCGCATCCGTGTCGCTCGGAAAGAACGTGCTCCGCACCGAAGTGGCCTCCGTGGCCCTGGCCACCCTCGTGCTGAACGCCCTCGGC
>CAIXUF010000500.1 GCA_903922535.1 Candidatus Hydrogenedentota bacterium | reverse complement strand
GCATGGGCACCGCGCAAATGACGGCGCTGGGCGGGGTTGATCTTTCGATCTATCCGGGCGAGTTTGTGGCGGTCATGGGCCCCAGCGGTTCCGGCAAGAGCACGTGCATGAACATCCTGGGCTGCCTGGACACGCCCACCGATGGCAGTTACCGTTTTTGCGGCGTCGAGGTGGGTGCACTGACCCGGAACCAGCGGGCGCTGCTGCGCCGCCATTATCTTGGCTTTGTCTTTCAGGGGTACAACCTGCTCAACCGCACCTCCGCGCAGGAAAATGTGGAGCTGCCGCTGGTTTACCGCGGGGAAAGGGCCCGCCGCAGACGGCAGCGGGCACGGGACGCACTGAACATCGTGGGGCTCACCGGTTGGGAACACCACACTCCGGGCGAGCTTTCCGGCGGCCAGCAACAGCGGGTCTCCATCGCGCGGGCAATCATCACCCGCCCCGTGGTGCTGCTCGCGGACGAACCGACGGGCAATCTGGATTCCGCGCGCAGCGTGGAAATCATGAACCTGCTGACCTCTTTCAACCGCGATTTGGGGATCACCATCGTCATGGTCACCCACGAGCCTGAAATGGCCGGGTAAGCCAAACGGGTGGTTCATTTCAAGGACGGCCTGATTTCGGTAGACCACACCCATGAGGAAAACGCCTGATGCTGGCCAATGCCTTTCTACTGGCGCTGCGCGAACTGCGCCGCAACGTAATGCGGTCCTTCCTGACGATGCTGGGCATCATCATCGGGGTGGCGTCCGTCATCATTCTGGTGACCCTGGGCGGGGGGGCGACCAAACAGGTCACGGAGCAAATATCGAGTCTCGGCAGCAACCTCATCATGGTTGTCCCGGGAAAGCGCATGGGGCCGGGCCAGAGTTCCGGCGCCGCGCCGTTCAAACTGGCGGACGCGGAGGCGATTGAGCGCGAAATCCCCTCGCTTCAGGCCGTGGCCCCCGCGTCGAGCAGCGGCATGACCGCCATTTACGCCAATGAGAACTGGTCCACGGCAGTCACGGGCTCGACGGAGCAGTATTTCACCGTGAGCAACCGGGTGATAGGCGAGGGCCGCCCCTTCACGGCAACGGAGGCGCGGACGGGCGTCTCCGTCTGTGTCATCGGCGAGACGGTGCGCAGCAAGCTCTTCGGCAGCCAAAGCCCCATCGGCTGCAAGATCCGCCTCAAGAAAGTGTCCTGCGAGGTCGTCGGCCTGCTCCAGTCCAAGGGCCAATCCACCATGGGCACGGACCAGGACGACATCATTGTCGTGCCGCTGCGCACCTTCCAGCGCCGGATCGCGGGCAATGAGGACGTCAGCATCATTCAGGTGTCCGTCAAGGACGGCGTGTCCACGGACATGATAAAGACGGAGTTGGGGCGGCTGATGCGCGTCCGCCGCCATTTGTCGGCGGCCGAGGACGACAATTTCAACGTGATGGATCTAAAGGAAATCTCGACCATGCTCCAGGGCACCACGCGGGTGCTCACGGGGCTGCTGGGCGCGGTGGCGGCGGTGAGTCTTCTGGTGGGCGGGATCGGCATCATGAACATCATGCTCGTGTCGGTGACGGAGCGGACGCGGGAGATCGGCACGCGCCTGGCCATCGGGGCGCTGGAGTGGGAAGTGCTGCTTCAGTTCCTTGTCGAGGCGGTGGTGCTTGCGTCGTTCGGTGGCCTGATAGGCATCAGCTTTGCCCTGGCCGTCTCCTTCGGGCTGGCCAGCCTTCTCAAGGTACCTTTCATATTCAATGCACCGATTGTTCTGGTCGCCTTTCTTTTCTCCGGCGCAATCGGCGTGGTCTTTGGCTACTTCCCTGCGCGAAAGGCCGCCAGGCTGGACCCGATTGAGGCGCTGCGCCATGAGTGATTTCCGCCCAAGAGCCCCAATGCGTTTCTTTCCTTTGCTGCCGATCATGCGCGGCGCGGCGGTCCTTCTGCTGCCGCTGTTCCTTGCCTCCTGCATGACCGGGTCGGATTACAAACGCCCCGCGATGGACGCTCCGGCGAATTACAAAAGCGTGGCGGAGAAGGAAACCGAAGAGCCCGGACTCGGTTTGGACTGGTGGCGTTTATTCAAGGATGACGACCTCAACACTCTGGCCGAAGAGGCGCTCCAATCCAATCAGGACCTCAAGGCCGCCGTGGCACGGGTGGAGCAGGCACGGGCATCCGCGCGGTCCGTGGGAAGCGCCTTCTATCCAACCATCACGATGAGTCCCTCGGCGGGCCGCTCACGCACGCCAATTTCAACCGGTTCTTCCGCGTCGCAGAGCGACGACCTTGCCAAAGCCGCCTCGGTTATCGGCGGGATTACAACCGTGGTGAACCGGGTCAATTCTTTCGGGCAAGGTGCCACCACCACAGGTACAGGCAGCACCACGGGCGCTTCGACGAGCGCCACGACCGCCGGCATTTCGCAAACCAACACGCGCGTTCAGGTCCCGTTCGATCTGTCCTACGAAATCGACATCTGGGGCCGTGTGCGCCGGTCCTACGAGTCGGCGCAGGCGCAAACGAGGGTCTCCCTGTACGACCTTGAGGTGGTCCGTCAGACGCTGCTCGCGGACCTCGCGCAGAACTACTTCAACCTGCGCTCGCTTGACGCCCGGCATGCGATCCTGGTGCGGAACCTGGAACTGTACCGGGACCAGGTGGACCTGACCGACAAGCAATGCCAGGCCGGTCTGACCAACGAGACCACGCTGTTGCAGGCAAAGGTGCAACTGGAATCGACGGAGGCGCAGGCGGCGGAGGTCCAGCGTCAGCGCGCCGACCTGGAGCATGCCATCGCGATACTGCTGGGCAAGGCCCCAGCCCAGTTCTCGCTGGACGCGCGGCCTCTTGACGCCACGCCTCCCGAAATACCGGCAGGTCTTCCGGGCGACCTGCTGCGGCGCCGGCCTGATGTTGCCGAGGCCGAACAAAGCCTCGTGGCCGCGTCCGCCGATATCGGCGTTGCACAGGCGAACTTTTTCCCGTCGGTGACCCTCACCGGTTCGGCGGGATTTCAGTCCTCCGATTTGGCGAAGCTTGTCAGTTCGCAAAGCCTTGCGTGGTCCTTCGGGCCGAGCGTTTCTCTGCCCCTTTTCAAGGGCGGACAACTCACGGCCAACCTGCAAAAGGCCAGGGCGCGCTATGACGAGTTGGAGGCGGCCTACCGCAAGAAGGTGCTGGGCGCCTATGGCGATGTGGAGGATTCGCTGACCGATCTCCACCTGCGCGCCGATGCCTCCCGGTCGCAGGGCAGGGCCGTTGCCGACGCGCGGGAGTACCTGCGCTTCACGCAGCTCCAATACGACACCGGCGTCACCGACTACCTGCACGTCATTGATGCGGAAAAGACGCTGCTGACCAATGAACTGAGCGATGCCGAGTTGGCCGGCCAGCGCATGATTTCGACCGTCCTCCTGATCAAGGCCGTCGGGGGGGGATGGGAACCGCCGACGGAACCGGCGGCCGACGCGGGACAGAGCGGGAACCGGGCACCCGTTGAGGCGAAGACCAAGCCGGAGGGCTGAAATGACGGTTATTGCACGCCCTGCCGAAGGGCGGTGTAGGATTCCAGCAGCATTGCCTCGATGGCCGGCCAGTCCGCGTTGTCGCCACCCTGATCGCGGAGCGCGGCTGCTTTCGCCCGCAACACGCCGGCCTTTTGGACGTCCGCATTGTCGCGTTTGTAGATGAGCGTGTAGAGGTGGGCAATCTTCGCGCCCACCTGCTCCGGGGCGTTTTCCCCCGGCGTGCGCCGCGCCACCCACCAGGACAGTTCTGCCTGCGCCACCTCGTGGGCGTCCCAGGGCTCGCCACAGGCTTTGCCCAACCGCGCGTAGGAGCTTTCCAGTTTGGGGAGCACCTCGCGCCGGTAATCCCCCTGCCCACGGGCGAAAATCTTGGTGCCCTCCGCCATGGGCGCAATCACCCGTTGGGTCGTCCACAGGGACGCGCCCATTTGTTCGCGCATCAGCCCGGCCATCTCAACTGCAAGTGCCCCCATCCTTTTGCCATAATAGGCCTGCCACATGCGCGCCTCCGCCGAGGCCACCCGCTGGGGGTTGAAGTTGCGGTTCAGCCCCAGATCGTGGAAGCCCACATACCATCCAAAGAAACCGCCGACGGCAAGCAGAATAATTGCCGCTCCCAACACCGCCATGACGGCCTTGCGCTTTCCTGACATAACCCTTCTCCCTTTGACCTGCCCAATGGGGTTGCAGACACCAGGGCCGCAGCCGCGGCACTTGATTTCCTGCTTCGCCCGATTCTATGCGAAGCCGAGGGCAAAATGGAACGGTGGCGCAAAGAAAAGGAGGGTCTGGGGTCTTGGGTCTGGGGTCTAGTGAGGCGAGGGGAGAAAATAGTAGTGCGGAATAATGCAGACTGTGTACCTCTGTGCCCTCTGCGGTGCATATCCTTGAAGCGGAAAGACTTGTGGGGATGCCAGCATGGGAACTATCGAAAAGATCGATGAGGTTGGCGGACAATGGTACGAATCGACACGGAACAAGTCAGAGGACGGGGTATGGAACCGCAAGGATCGCAAGAACGCATAGAGAAAGACGGCAGACAGGAATGTCTGCCCCACTTTGCACACAGTCATCGCGTCTTGCCACGGTTTTGAACATCGTAATACGAAGTGGAAGGCAGACAAGGAGTGATTTTGGGATTGGGAT
>CAIXUF010000499.1 GCA_903922535.1 Candidatus Hydrogenedentota bacterium | reverse complement strand
GACGGGCAAATCCTGTGGACGGTTCCGGCGTGGGTGAATCCGGCCGCTGACTACAAGGTCCACCTTATCTCCGCAGTCAACAACGCGGTGCAGGACACGAGCGACGGCACGTTCACAATAACGCCGTAAGGCACGGCTCTCCCGGCAAGCCGGGAAAGCGTGCGGACCAACGATTACGGGCCTCCCGACTCTCATGGGTCGGGAGGCCCTTGGCCTATGCACGGCACATTTCAGCACGCGGTCGCCTTCACCCATGCGTGGGGTGCGACCCGCAACGAGGCCTTTGTCATCACTCTGCTCAAGACATCCGTTGCCTTCCTCATAGGGGTACGTTTCTCACGCATGATTGTTCATCTGACGCGGGATAGCACGCTGGGGGGCAGTTAGGTGTGCGTGTATGCGTCAATGCGCGTTTGCCAGCCGCCAGGTTTTGGGCAGGCCCGCAGAAGACCTTTTCATGAGGTTTAGGTGTGCAAATCCGCCCACTGTCCGCAATGCCCGAAATCCGTCACCCCCTTCGTGTCAATGGTATAAACCGTTATACGGGAACATGTTAAAGCCTATAGTTCCTGGCTTCCATGGTGCGCGGCGACAAAGAAACAAGGCCCCCTTGGCCCCGCGTTGCAATTTTCGGTTTATTGGTGGTAATATCAATTAGATTCTTTTTCTCTGATGGTAACGAAGGAATCCGAAAATTTTCCTCTTGACAACAAAAGCAAAATCGATTATAAAGAACATTGCGACTCATTCCCATTTGAGGTGGGGGTGGGTGTGTTTTCGTAAATTCTGCGTGGCTGGCAGGTGACTGATGTGCGTTTCCTGCTTTTAGTCTCTAGGCGAAATGGATGGCCGTGTTAGAAGTTTCTTGCACGGTGTGGTGTACGGGTTAGGTTGCGGCACATGGGTGCCCGACATCTCAAAAGGCGCTGCGGCGTCGGAGGTCCCAGATATGTTTGCCATGAAGCAACGGGGTTCAAGTAAGTCCAACACATTGACCTTTGTGGCACTGTGGGTGACATGTATGGCGCTCATGCTGTTCGGGGGCGCTGCCTCGGCAGCCGTCTTCCACGTGGACCCAACCGCACCGGGCACGAATGATGGCTCGACATGGAATAATGCGTTCACCACGCTTCAGCCGGCCATTAACGCCGCCGTCGGCGGCGGTGAAGTGTGGGTCGCAGGCTACTCCCGCACTGGCACCGCGTTCGTCTATGGCGAGAGGCGCGACGAGTCGTGGGGCGGCCAAACGGGCTCGCTGGTGATGAAAAGCGGCGTGGCCCTGTACGGCGGCTTTGAAGGCTACCGTGGGGGCGCGGGCAGGCAGGAAACCAGCCTAAACGAGCGCAACTATTACCAGAACGTGACTGTCATCGACGGCAGTAAAGCCCGTGGCGGCGCGGACCCGGCCTTCCACGTGATTGTTTTCGGCACCAACGACGGCGCCACTGTCAACGCGACGATTGACGGTTTCACCATCACCGGCGGCAACGCCTCCGGCGTCGCGGACGACTATAACACCTGGCGCGGCGGCGGCATCTACAACTGGCGGTCTGCGCCGACGATCAGCAATTGCATTTTCCACCACAACACCGCGGCGGTCAGCGGCGGTGCCGTGGCCAACGAGACGTATGGCGGCAACAATGCCGCCGCGGCGCTCGTCAACTGCCTGTTCTACAAGAACCTGGCCGACCGGCAGGAAGACACACCGAAGAACGCGGTTCGCGGCGGCGGTGCGGTGTTCAACAACGGCGCCAGCGCCACGTTCACCGGCTGCACGATTACCAGCAACACCCTCGGCACCGCAGGCTACACGCTGTTCGGCGCGAACAGTTCGGGCGTGTACAACTGGGATTGCTCACCCGCCTTCAATTCATCCATCATCAAGGTTAATGGCACTGGCGAAGTGCAGGACAACCAGCCACGCCTCAGCGACAAGGCCGCCACTTTCAACTACACACTCGCCTCCTATAGCTATCAGGAATTTCCGGTCCCCGCCGGTGTTGGCACTTGGATTGATCATAGTTCCACGACGCCCGGCGGCACCGGCAACCTCAACGGTAGTCCGGTGTTCACCGATCCGACCACCGACGACTACACCCTGCAGTCCACCTCCCCGTGCGTCAACACCGGCGATCCCGCAATCATCTCCGGCACGGACGTGCGCGGCGTGACGCGTCCGCTCGGCGGCAGGGCGGACATGGGCGCCTATGAGCGCAGCACGAACGGTCCGTCGGTGACCTGCAAACCCGCATCGATTGACCTCACCGTGGCCACCACCATCACGGACACATCGCTCGTGGTTGAGTCCAGCGCCGCCGAAGCGGGCATTTGGAAGACGGTCCTGTCGAACGACTCGTTTGCCTGCGCCGACATCCCGTCAAAGACCATTGATGTCACGGTGTCTGACACCCTTGGCCGCACTGCGGTCTGCCAGTCGGTCATCACCGTGACCGAACCCACGGCCCCGACCCCGGTCGCGTCCCCGATTCAGGTGACCTTGAACGCCGAAGGCAGCTACACGCTGACGCTGGCCGACATTGAAGCGATTGGCGCGGGCAGCAAAGACAACTGCGAAATCGTCTGGGCAAACTGCTCAGTTGCCCCGAACACGTTTACTTGCGAGAAGGCCGGAATCGATGTGGGTGTGACGCTCACTGTCGTCGACAAGGCCGGCAATTGGGCCACGGCGGACACAACGGTTCATGTCGTTGACCGGACAGGTCCGGTGTTCACCACGCCGCCGGCCTCCACGTCCATTGACGCGAACGCCGCGTGCGACGCACTCGTGCCCGACTTCGTGGCGGACGCTGTGGCCGTGGACAGCTGCGGCGATGTTGTGACGATGATCCAGTCCCCGGAGGCTGGCACCCCCGTGACGAAGGGCGTGTACGATGTGATCGTAACGGCCGAAGACGTCTACGGCAACTTGACTGTCAGGACGGTCACGCTGACCGTGCTTGACCTTACCCCGCCGTACTTCAACACCCTGCCGGTGCCGCAGAGCCTCGATGCCGACGCCTCCTGCGCGGCCCTTGTGCCTGACTTCACCGCGGGCGTTGCGGCGGAGGACACATGCGGCGGCCTCGTGACGCTTACCCAGACCCCGGCGGCGAACTCCACCATCGCGGGCAGAGGCGTTCACGACGTGACCGTGACGGCGACGGATGCCGCGGGCAACATGCAGCACGCCGTGGTGACATTGACCCTTGTGGACATCACCAAGCCCGTCATTCACCTCGTCGGCGACGCGCACGTTACTGTGCAGTGCAACGAGCCGTACACCGAGCTGAGCGCCACTGTGACGGACAACTGCTCGACCGGTTTGGTCGTCACCGTTGGCGGTGACGTGGTCAACAACCAGTCGCTTCAAGATTACACAGTCACCTACAACGTGACCGACGCTGCCGGCAATGTCGCCGACACGGTCACGAGGCTCGTGACCGTTGACGACACCACACCGCCTGTCATCACGCTTTACGGCGACGCGGTCGTGACTGTCGAGTGCGGCGGCACGTACGATGAGTTGGGCGCGGACGGCGAGGACGCGTGCACAGGCTATGCGTGGGCCGACATTGGCGGCGCCATTGTCGATCCGACAGTACCGGGTGATTATGAGGTTATCTACACCGCCGCGGACGATTATGGCAACCAGGCCCAGATTACGCGGTTGGTCCATGTGGTCGACACGACCCCGCCGGCCTTCACCAGTAATCCGGTGGCGCAGACGCTTGACGCCGACGCCTCCTGCGTGGCTCTCGTGCCCGACTTCACCGCGGGTGTTGCGGCGTACGACGTTTGCAGTGGCCCCGCGGCGATTACGCAGTCTCCGGCGATTGGGACCCCCGTCACCAAGGGCGTGACGAACGTCACCGTGACGGCGACCGACGCCACGGGCAACAAGGACAGCGTCCCGGTGACACTTACGGTGCTTGACATCACCGCGCCGAGCTTCACGGTCGCGCCGGTGAGCAAGGCCGTTGACACCGACGCGTCGTGCGCGGCTCGCGTGCCTGACTTCACAGTGGGCGTGGTGGCTGCGGACACCTGCGCCGGCCTTGTGGCACTCAGCCAGTCGCCGGCGGCGAATTCCATCGCCGAGGGCAAAGGCGTGCGTGATGTGACCGTGACGGCGACTGATGCCGCCGGCAACAAGACTGACAGCGTTGTGACGCTTACCCTGGTTGACAAGATCGGGCCGGTGTTCACTTCCGCGCCGGTGGCGCAGACGATTGACAGCGACGCCTCGTGCGCCGCGCTTGTGCCTGACTTCACGGCGGGTGTTGTGGCGGCGGACACATGCACCGGCGGCGTGACGCTGGACCAGTCTCCGGCAGTCGGCGCATCCGTCGGCGAAGGCACGACCAACGTGACCGTGACGGCGACCGACGCTGCGGGCAACAAGACCGACCGCGTTGTGACGCTGACGGTGCATGATCACACCGCTCCGGCCTTCACCACCTTGCCGTCGAGCAAGACCGTTGACGCGGATGCGTCTTGCGCGGCGCTTGTGCCTGACTTCACGGCGGGCGTTGTGGCGGCGGACACCTGCGTTGGCGTCGTGACGTTGAGCCAGTCTCCGGTGGTCGGCACGCCTGTCACGAAGGGCGTGACGGATGTGACCGTGACGGCGACCGATGCCGCTGCCAACACGACCGACAGCGTCGTGACATTGACCGTGCTCGACAAGACCGGGCCGGTCTTCACGACCGCACCGGCCAGCAAGACCATCGATGCGGACGCGTCTTGCGCGGCGCTTGTGCCTGACTTCACGGCGGGCGTTGTGGCGGCAGACGCCTGCGGCGGCCTTGTGACGCTGAGCCAGTCTCCGGCGGTGGGCACGCCCGTCACGAAGGGCGTGACGAGCGTGACCGTGACGGCGACGGACGTGGCGGGCAATTCGACCGGCAGCGCGGCGGCACTTACCGTGCTCGACGTTACCGTGCCGGGATTCACCGCCCTGCCAGTGGCCAAGACGATTGACGCCGATGCGTCTTGCGCGGCGCTTGTGCCCGACTTCACGGTCGGTGTTGCGGCCGCGGACACGTGCGGCGGACTTGTGACGCTGGGCCAGACTCCGGCGGTGGGCGCGCCCGTCACCAAGGGTGTGACGAGCGTGACCGTGACGGCGACCGACGCTTCGGGCAACAAGGCGGACAGCGCGGTGACGCTGACGGTGCTTGACATTACGGCACCGAGCTTCACCTCAGCGCCAATGGCCAAGACGATTGACGCGGACGCGTCGTGCGCGGCGCTTGTTCCGGACTTCACAGTGGGCGTGGTTGCTGCGGACACCTGCGCCGGCCTTGTTACGCTGAGCCAGTCTCCGGCGGTGGGCGCACCCGTCACCAAGGGTGTGACGAGCGTGACCGTGACGGCGACCGACGCTGCGGGCAACAAGGCGGACAGCGCAGTGACGCTGACGGTGCTTGACATTACGGTGCCGAGCTTCACGGCCGGTGCCGTGGCGCAGACGATTGACGCGGACGCATCCTGTGCGGCGCTTGTGCCAGACTTCACTGTGGGTGTTGTTGCGGCAGACACGTGCGGCGGACTTGTGACGCTGGGCCAGTCTCCGGCGGTCGGCACGCCCGTTACCAAGGGTGTGACGAGCGTGACCGTGACGGCGACCGACGCTGCGGGCAACAAGGCGG